>SLJS01000170.1 GCA_007135015.1 Alcanivorax sp.
CCCCTCATGACCACCTCCCGGCGCCGTATATGGCGTCTTCCGGCCACTTTCACCGGCGCTCCCCGGGCTCCTGCCCTGGTGGTTGACGACGCCGGAAACCGGGAGTAGCGTAAAAAAACAGACTGGTCGGTCTGCACGGTTCAGACCAGACCAGATCAGACCAGGAGTACAGAGGCGGAGAACAGGGGCGCATGGGCACTCCAACCAGAGAGAAGCTTCTCGATGCGGGGCTCCAGCTATTGCTGGAGCGAGGCTACAACGGGCTCGGCATCCAGGAACTGCTGCGCACCACGCAAGCCCCCAAGGGCGCCTTTTACCACCACTTCGAGAGCAAGCAGGATTTCGCCCTGCAGGTTGTGGACCGCTACATGGAGGAGGTCCACCAGGGGCTTAAGCTGTGTCTCGAAGACGACTCACTGCCCCCCCTGGAGAGAATCCGCCGTTTTTTCGAGCTTTCCCGGGACAAGTACAGCCGCGACGGCTATCTGGGATGCATGCTCGGCGGACTCGGCCAGGAGCTCTCGGGTACCCACGAAGCTTTCCGGACCAGAATCGAGGCCTGCTTCGCCTTCATTGCGGATCGTTTCGCGGACTGCATCGAACAGGCCCGCCTGCGGGGCGAGGTTGCGGACTCCACGGACCCGCTCGAAGCCGCCAATCTGCTGCTCGATTGCTGGGAAGGCGGCGCGTTGCGTTGCCGGTTATGGCGTGACCCGGAACCGCTGAACCGGGTGCTGGATTTCTGTTTCGGCTCACTCCGGGCCGAGGCTGCATCGACGGTATAGGAACCGGCGTGCGCGCGGCGACGCGAGGTTCACACAATGGAGGTGGTTGTCATGAATACGGTGGCGGATGCGGCGGCGCTTTTCGCCCCTGACGGGGAACGCGCCCCCCTGGAGCCGGGCTCGCGCCCGGAAGTACGATTCTGCAGCCTGGCGGACGGATCGCGACTGGCGTTCGCATCGCTGGGGAAGGGCGCGCCTCTGGTGCTGATCCCCGGCTGGCTGACTCACCTGGAAGAAAGCTGGACGCATCCCTCGGCAGCTTCTGCTCGTGCCCGGCTCTCCCGTGAAAACCGCTTCATCTGGTACGACCGCCTTGGCTGCGGCCTTTCGGATCGCGGCCCGTTCCGGTTTTCCCTGGAACAGGATGTCGCGCAACTGCGCGCGGTACTGGATGCGGCGAAGGTCTCCCGCTGCTGCCTGGTTGGCTACTCACTGGGCGGCCCGGTGGCGGCGGCCTTCGCGGCGCGTTATCCCGAGCGCGTGGATCGTCTGGTGTTCTGTTCCACGTTTGCCCGCGGCAATGTCGTGGGAAGCGCCGGACAGATCAACGCACTCCGGGAGCTGGTGCGCGCCGACTGGCAGCTCGGCGCCCGGACGCTGGCCAGCATGCTGTTGCCCAATGCCAGCGCCAGGGAACTCCGCTGGTTCAGCGCGCTGCAACGTCACGCCGCGCCGGCGGAGATCGCGGAACAGTTGCTTGATCACATGTGGCAACTCGACGTGCGAAACCTGCTCGCGGAACTGCACACGCCGGCGCTGGTGATCCATGACCGGCAGGACCAGGCCATTCCGGTGACCGCCGCGGAAGAGATCGCCG
Source organism: Alcanivorax sp. (assembly GCA_007135015.1). Lineage (GTDB taxonomy): Bacteria > Pseudomonadota > Gammaproteobacteria > Pseudomonadales > Alcanivoracaceae > SLJS01. Next base: position 1,603 of record SLJS01000170.1, read on the forward strand.
CACTGCTTCCGCGGGCACGCCTGGAGATTCTGGAGGGCAACGCGCATGGCCCCTTCTTCCGGGATACGCCCTGCCTGATTGAACGCACACTGGCGTTCGTACACGGAAAGCCCGCAAGAAGCGCCATGGTGACTCCGGGACAGGGTAATCGACTGACCCGGCGCGAGCAGGAAATTCTTCGTCTGATCGCACGGGGAATGTCCAACAAGGCCATCTCCTCGACGCTGGGCATCGCCGTATCCACGGTGGAGCGGCATGTCACCAACCTTTACGGAAAGCTTGATGTTCGTGGACGCACCGATGCCGTGATGCGGGCGTTCCGGATGGGGCTTATTCCGCCTGATACCTTCTGAAGTCCGCCCCAATCAGCAGGGAACGCACGACTCACTGAGCAGGCGGGCAAAGGTGATTGCCCACAGGTGCCTCTTGATTCGATTGCCCTGCAGAAAGGGTCACGGCTTTGGTGGTGACAGGAGCGAAACCTTGCCGTCGATCAGCCGGTGCCACAGGCAATTCAGGCGGTTTGCGTTGACGCTCTCCTTGCGACGCAGCTCGGCCTCCGTTACCAGCGCCTCGATTCTGCTGCGCACCCTTTCATTGCAGGCGTTGATGCCATCCTCGGTGTTCAGATCCTCGTATTCCAGGTGGATGGGCTCTCCGATACAGAGCACCACCTTGACCGGCCGCGGTGCCAGGGGCTTGGGAATGGGAACAAAATCGAAATCCGGCTTGATCGACTTCATGATGCGCTCGGCGAGCCACTGATTGTGGCTTACCCACCAGGGAATGGCCTGATCCACGCCCCAGAAGCCCACGGGAATCAGGGGCACCGGCTGTCGTTGCAGAATGCGCAGATACCCGCGATGAAACGGATTGAACCGGTTGCGCACATCCGTTGCATCAATGCCCTCGGGCATGATCAGCACGCTACTGCCCCCGGCAAGCAGCTCCACACCCTGATCCACGCTTGCCGGAGCGCAACCAATGGCACGAAACCAGGCACCGAAGGGACCGTTGAGAAAACCGGGCCACACCAGGGTGCGCAGGTCGAGCCGGGGATCGCGGCTCTTGAGATGGGTGCCGAGCAGATAGGCCTCCAGGCCAAACACGGCGGTATGGTTCATGGCGAGCATATAGCTGCCGTCGCGACTGTCCGGCACATGCTCGCTGCCATGCACTTCCAGCTGGAAGTAATAGCGACTGATCTGGTGAAAAGCACGTGCCAGGCGCGCCTGCAGGAGATCAGCACGCGAGGCGGTCATTCCCTTTTTTTCAGAAGCCGCTTCTCTGCTCACGGGCGCTCCGGAACCGGTTACATGGCCGCGAGATGTGCATCGGCATTGCCGAAAAGCGCATCAATGGCGGTGAGCTTTTTGAAGTAGTGCCCGATGGAGAGTTCGTCGGTCATGGCGATGGCGCCGTGGAGCTGAACGGCTTCCTGGGCCACCTTGCGGCCGCCGCGGCCCAGCTGCGCCTTCAGGGCATGCACGGCATGACCGGCGTCGTCGTGACCGGCGGCGGTTTTCAGGGTAGCCGCCAGCAACAGCGAACGGGTCTGTTCCACGGCCATGAACATGTCGGCCATGCGGTGCTGGAGGGCCTGAAAGCCGCCGATGGGCATGCCGAACTGCTTGCGGGTCCTGCTGTATTCCACGGTGTCATTCAACAGCACCGTCAACGCACCCATGGCTTCGGCACCCAGGGCCAGTATGCCTTCGTTGACGACATCACGGATCACCGGCAGCGCCTGATCCGCTTCGCCCACCAGACGCTCCGCCGGAACGCGGACACTGTTGAAAACCAGTTCCGCGCCCTGCTGGCCGTTGACCACGCGATGGGGTTTCACTTCCAGCCCGTCACTGTTCGCATCCACCAGGAACAGGGAAAGTCCCGCGGCATCTCCGGGGACACCGGAGGTGCGCGCCAGCACGGCGATCAGTTCGGCCTGATCAGCATTGAGCACACATGCCTTGGAACCGGAAAGCACAAAGGCATCGCCGTCGCGGCTTGCGGGGAGCGCGGTGTTTTCCAACGCGAAACGCTGTTCGTATTCCTCTATCGCCAGCGCCATCTGCAACCGGCCTTCCATCAGGGCGGGCAGCCATTGCTGACGCTGTTCCCCGTTGCCGCGACGCAATACTCCACCTCCGAGCACAACAGTGGGAATAAAGGGCGCATCCAGGAGTCCGCGACCGAATTCTTCCAGCAGCACCATCAAGTCCGCCGAACCACCGCCCAGGCCGCCATCTTCTTCGGCGAAGGGCAGTGCCAGCCAGCCCAGTTCCGCGAACTGCTGCCAGAGGTTTTCATCGACCGGCTGCAGGGTGCGAATGCGCTGACGCCGTTTCTCGAAGTCCTGTTGCTGTTCCACCAGCTTGCGGGCGCTGTCCGCCAGCATGCGGTGTTCATCGTTGGGCGTGAAATCCATGATCCCTTCTCCTCAGAGTCCCAGTACCGCTTTGGCGATAATTCTGTGGGCAAGTCTTGGTTCGCCATGAACGCCAAGCCTATGATATAAGACATTATTTATTGTACAGAGCGCGAAATCGAGCGCCTTTATTTCCGGATACCGTTTTTAAGGACTCTCG
>SLJS01000344.1 GCA_007135015.1 Alcanivorax sp.
AGGGAAGGTGGAAGCCATTCTTCAGGCGCCAGGTGCCCGAACCCGGGAAAGACTGCCTCTCTTTCCGACAACTGCCGACCGACCACCGACCACTGCGCCCCTCCGGGGCGCTACAACCCGATGCGTTCGGCCAGTTCGAACCAGAGGGCGCGGAAGGCGCGGCCGGCGGGGGTGTGGGGGGCGTATTCGCCCACCGGGGCGCGGTGTTCGCCCATGCGTTCCACATGGGTGGAATAGGGGATCCAGGTCTTGAGTCCGCCCTTCATGGCCTTCGGCGGCTTTACCAGCATTTCCACATGGAGCAGGCGCCGGCGGTCCACCATGTTGAAAAAGGGCAGTACGGTAATCCGGCCGAGCTTCTTGTGTTCCAGCCACTCACGGACCTGCTCCAGGGCGCGAATCGACAGATGGGTGGGGATCACCGGAACGACCAGGTAGTCCGCCGCGCCGAAGATGCTCTCGGCCACGGGGCTCAGGGTGGGCGGGCAGTCGAGCATCACCAGGCTGTAGTCCTTCTCCAGCGGGCCCAGCAACCGGCGCAGGGCCTGGCGCGGACTGCCGGATTCGACCAGTTTGACGTCCAGGTTGCGCAGGCTCTGGTCGGCGGGGATCACATCCAGGCCCGGCCACTGGGTGCGGATACGCAGGCGGTCCAGGCTCTGGCGGCCCTGAACCAGATTGCCGGCCCGGTAGGACTTCTGTCCCTCCACGCCCAGATAGAAGGCGGTGGCGGCCTGGGGGTCAAGGTCCCAGAGCAGGGTGGAGTGTTTCCAGCGGGCCGCGTGCCAGGCCAGATTCACGGCCGTGGCCGTCTTGCCCACGCCCCCCTTGAGATTGTAGAACGCTATTGTTTTCACGGGCTTCCTCCCTGAGTGGCTTCAAGCCTAGCAGCCCCCGGGTGGAAGGGGAAACCGCGCGGACACCGCGGAATTTGGCGCCGGGCGGCTTGTGACCGGAGGCCAAAGCAGATTAAATACGTACTTTGTATGAGCATGTCCCGGCGCGCAATCCGAAGGCATGCCGGCAGACCGTCATTCGGCCTTGGCAGGGCACAGTTTTGAGTACCGACCGGAAGTATCAGGTTTTTGTCAGCTCCACCTATACCGACCTGCCCGAAAGCCGGCAGGAGCTGGTGCAGTCGCTGTTGGCGATGGGCATGATTCCGACCGGAATGGAGCTTTACCCCACCGAGCAGAACAACCAGTGGCCGATGATCCAGAAGGTGATCAGCGAGTGCGATTACTACATCGTGATGGTGGGGGGGCGTTATGGAACCCTCTCGCCCATGGGGCTGAGCTATACCCATCGCGAATACATCTATGCCGCCACCAAGAAGAAGCCGGTACTGGCCCTGTTGCACGAGAACCCCGATTCGCTGCCCGTCCACCTGCGCGAGAAGGCGCCGGAGGATCAGGTGCGGCTGCGGGACTTTCGTGAACTGCTCAGGCAGAAGGCCCTGTTCCGGTACTGGAGCACCCCGGGGGATCTGCAAACGGTGCTCAAGAAGGCCATGCCGGCGATGATCAAGCAGCATCCTTCGCCGGGGTGGGTGCGCGCGGGCCAGGTGGCGGACCTGACCTCCCAGCGGGAAGTGCAGGAACTGCGCCGGCGCATCGCGGAGCTGGAGCATGAGAAGGAAGAGTTGAGCGCGGGTCATCGTCCCCCGGCGGAGACCCTGGCGCGGGGCACGGATCCGGTGGAGATGCAGTACAACTGCAACGTCTACGTCAAGGGTGACTGCAAGGCCACTCGCTCGGCGGCCAGCATGACCTGGAATCAGGTGTTCGCCTGCATGGCCCCGCAGATGCTCGAGGAGGTGCCGGAGTCGGTCATGCGTCAGGCGCTGGAAGAGCACATTTCCACCAACGCCCTGCGGGATGTGCAGAAACAGCTTCCCAAGGCCCATGCGGTGCGCAATGTGGTGGTCGACGGGGGCAGCTTCAACCAGGCCAAGATCCAGCTGCGCGCGCTCGGCCTGATCCGCAAGTGCCCGCGCAGGGACCCGGGCGGCGAGCTGTTCTGGCAGCTCACGCCTCAGGGAGACCGGCTGATGACCGAGGTGCTCAGCCGCCGGCGGGGCTGAGTACAGGCGGGCGATTACCGGCGCGGTGGCTGCGCGGCGCCGAGTCGTTCGATGATGAATTCCAGGATACAGTCCGCTTCCACCATGGTGTTTTCGGTGTCCCGGCGGGCGCGGTATTCCACCTTGCCGTCATCCAGGCCGCGTTCGGCCACCACGATCCGGTGCGGAATGCCCAGCAGTTCGGCATCGGCGAGCTTGACGCCCAGGCGTTCCTTTTCCCGGTCATCATAGAGTACGTCCACACCGGCCTCGGTAAGCTGCTCATAGAGCTGCTCACACAGCTCGCGCTCGCGCGGACTCTTCTTCAGGTTTACCGGGACCAGAGAGACGTGGAACGGGGCGATCGCCTCGGGCCAGATGATGCCCCGCTCGTCATGGTTCTGCTCGATGGCGGCGGCGACCACCCGGGTCACGCCGATACCGTAGCAACCCATGGTCATGGGCACATCCCGGCCGTTTTCGTCCAGCACCGTGGCACCGAGCGCTTCGGAATACTTGGTGCCCAGCTGGAAGATATGACCGACTTCGATGCCGCGGCGGATTTCCAGCCGGCCCTGGCCATCCGGGGAGGGGTCGCCGGCCTGTGCCTCGCGCAAATCGGCCACTTCCGGCAGGGCCGTGTCGCGCTCCCAGTTGATGCCGAAATAATGCTTGCCGTCGATATTGGCGCCAGCACTGAAGTCGCTCATCAGCGCCACGCTGCGATCCACGATACAGGGCACGGGAAGGTTCACCGGTCCCAGGCTGCCGGCGCCCGCGCCGATGGCCGCGCGGATCTCATCGCCACCGGCCATTTCAAGCGGACTGGCGACCCGGGGCAGTTTCTCCGCCTTGAGTTCGTTCAGCTCCTGGTCGCCACGGACCAGCAGGGCAATGAGCCCGCCTCCGGCTTCTTCGCTTGCCTTCACCACCAGGGTCTTCACCGTCTTTTCGATGGGCTGGTCGAACTGCTCGACCAGCTCGGCGATGGTTCTGGCATCCGGTGTATCCACCAGCTTCATTTCCTGTTGCGGCGCGGGGCGCTCGCCTTCGACCACCACCTCGGCAAGCTCCACGTTGGCTGCATAGTCGGAGCTGTCGGAGAAGGCGATGGCATCCTCGCCGGACTCGGCCAGCACATGGAACTCCTGGGAACCGGAGCCGCCGATGGCGCCCGGGTCGGCGTCCACCGCCCGGTAGTCGAGTCCCAGCCGGTCGAAGATGCGGCAGTAGCACTGGTACATGGCGTCATAGGTCTGCTCCAGCGACGCCTGGTCCAGGTGGAAGGAATAGGCATCCTTCATCGTGAACTCCCGCGAGCGCATCACACCAAAGCGGGGGCGGATCTCGTCGCGGAACTTGGTCTGGATCTGGTAGAAGTTCATCGGCAACTGCTTGTAGCTCTGTATCTCGTTGCGTACCAGATCGGTGATTACTTCCTCGTGGGTGGGACCCAGGCAGAAGGGGTTGTCATGGCGGTCGCGCACGCGCAGCAACTCCGGGCCGTAGTCCGGCCCGCGCCCGGACTCCTCCCAGAGTTCCATGGGCTGGACCACGGGCATGAGCACTTCCTGGGCGCCGCAGCGGTCCATTTCCTCGCGGATGATGCGCTCTACCTTCTGCAATACCCGCAGCCCGGTGGGCAGCCAGCTGTACAGCCCGGAGGCAAGCTTGCGGATCATGCCGGCGCGCAGCATCAGCTGGTGGCTGACGATGGCCGCGTCGGAAGGGGTTTCCTTGACCGTGGCAAGCAGGTAACGGGAGGTGCGCATTCTTGTCTTCCTGATTCGCGGTAAGAGCAGCGATTGTAAGGAACAATGGCTGGCAGTGGCCAGCGCCCGACAATAAGTGCCCGTCTGGCACCAGCAGGAGCGCTGCTTGCAGCGCGAACAGCCCGGGATCAGGCTCGGTGCCGAATTTTCGCCCCCGGGTGTTCCTTCATATGTTCGTTTTCCGGCCTGCCGGCCGGGTCCCTTTTTTTGCTTGTCCAAAAAAAGGGACGAAAAAAAGGACACCCCGGTTCCGCCGCCCGGCCTGCGGCCGGGTTCCCGCCTGAATTCGCCTGCGCAGGGGTCGGGCAAAGGTAGCGTCCCTGCTCCGTTTGCCCTCAACCGGCCATCCCTGGCC
>SLJS01000036.1 GCA_007135015.1 Alcanivorax sp.
CCCTGATTGTTCACATGGAAGCCCGTAGCAAATACGATGCAGTCAAACCGGTGCTCAATACCTTCCCCCGTACGAATTCCCTGTTCGGAAATTCGGTCAATGGGGTAGGTAATCAACTTGCAGTTCGATTTTTGCAATGCCGGATAGTAATCGCTGGACATCAGTACGCGTTTGCAGCCGATGGTGTAATCCGGCGTAAGCTGGCGGCGCATCCAGGTATCGCTTACCTGGCGCCGCAGATGGGCAAGCGCCATGCGCTCCAGCAACCGGGTCAAGGGCGTGCGCCAGATAACGCCGAGGGCCATGCTTTCGTGGAGGCCGTACAGCGCTTTGCGTACCGCGCTCTGAGCGCCCGGAACCCTCCGGAACAGCATCTTGTTCCACTCCGGCGTTTTGACATCCATTCGTGGCAGCACCCAGGCCGGTGTTCTCTGGAATACGCGAAGCTGGTCTACCTCCTGAACCAGTTTCGGTACAATCTGCACCGCGCTCGCGCCAGTGCCGATTACCGCCACCTTCTTGCCGCGAAAGTCATAGTTGTGGTCCCAGCGTGAACTGTGAATCTTCGTGCCGCGGAACTCATCAATACCGGGAATGCGCGGGTACTCCGGATCTGCCAGGGGACCGGAAGCAAGGAGAGCAGCGCGACCCCGGAAGCAGGTTTTCCCGCAGTGGGCATGCCAGATGCCTCCGTCCTCGTCGAAGTGCAGGGCATCCACGTTGGTATTGAACCGGATATGGGGGCGCAAGCCGTATTCATCCACAAGGTGATGAATATATTCCAGAATCTCCCGGCTACCCGAATAACTTCGTGACCAGTTCGGGTTGGGGGCGAAGGAGAACGAGTAGAGATTCGAGGGCACGTCACAGGCTGCCCCGGGGTACTGATTATCGCGCCAGGTACCGCCCACATCGCTCCCGCGCTCGAGAATAACGAAATCCTCGATGCCGGCCTGCTTAAGTTTGATGGCCATGCCCAGTCCGGCAAAGCCGGCGCCGACGATCACCATGGCGTGGGCATGCGGTTTCCTCGCGGGCGCCGTGGTCGTCGCCTTTTTCGGGGTTGCTGCTTTGCGTTGCTGCTGCTGCGCCATGGTTGTTGCTCCGATGGTGTGTCGTGTTCTTTGATGGGTTCCGAAGGCTTCATGTCGCACTGAGGTACGACCTACAGCGCGTCCTGCGGTGCTGCGTACGAGTGTGATCTGCGATTCCGGGCCGTAGGTCGCGCTTTGTCCCGACACCGGTTAGTCCGTGGGTTTCCAGCTAACATCTCCTACCCAGCTGGGCTTTTTCGGCAATGCCCACTGGGGAATCATGTCCGTGAACCGGACCATCAGGTCCACCGGGGTGTGATACAGCTTCTGCCTCCGGTCTACCATGATCCGCGAGTGACGGCTGACGAACCGGAAGATGGGGTTGCGCCGGCCGTGCTCCGTGCGCCCGCCGATCTTCTCGAACTTCTTCATGGCCCCGTAGAGCTTTTCCTCGGGGAGACCCACCTTGATGACGTTGTCGCGCATCTTGTTGAGCAATGGGAAATAAACGCTCAGGCCCAAAAGCATGTGTGGCTTGAGCATCTTGCCCATGAACCGGACCATGCCGATACTGGCCTGGTTATGGCCTTGCAGTTCCATGACCGTAAAGCCCACACCCAGGTGCCGGGACTCGTCGTCATTGATTTTCGCGAAGGCCTCGTGGCAGACAGGATCGTCCACCGTCTCCAGCAGGAACTGGCAGAGCGCGCCGTCGAGGGCTACCTCCAGTGCCGGAATCACTGTGCCCAGCACCCGGTTGGGCAGCTGATCGGCGTGCTTTTCCAGCCAGTCCACCACCAGCCGGATGTTGTTGTTGGGCTCGGGCAGGGTGTCGCCCTCGAGCATTCCCCAGCGCTTCATCAGGGCCATCTCGGCGTTGGCGTGGCGCTGTTCCTCGGCATGGAAGTAGTGATAGAGCTGACGCAGGGTCTCATCCGGTGCGTTCTTCGCCATGGCCGCGAAACCGCGCGCGCCAACGTGCTCAATCCAGACCAGGTCGATCATGAAATCGCGAAGCTTCGGCCACTGCTCTTCGGTGATCAGGTCAGCGCCGGGCGCCTCCCAGTCGATATCCACCAGGGCCCACTGCGAGGCCTTCACCTTGTCCAGCATTCTGTCGAGATCAATGGCTGCCATTTTGCTGCTCCTTGTGGTTGGTGTCCGGACTAGCCCGTTGATCTCCAGGTCAGATCGCGAACCCAGCTCGGCACCTTCGGGAGGAAACGTTCCGGAATCCGGTCGGTGAGCGCCACCATTGCGTCCACCGGCCGGTGATACCACCGGTTGCTGCGGTCCGCCATGATGCGGTTATGGTGCGCGATGACCCGGTAGACCGGATTGCGCCGGCCGGCGTCTGTGCGGCCGCCGATCTTCTCGTAACGACTCATGGCGTCGTAAAGCCGCTTTTCCGGCAGTCCCATGTTCACTACGTTGTCGCGCATCTTGTTGAGCAACGGGAAGTGAACCGCCATACCCACCAACAGACGGGGGTCCAGTACCGGCGCCAGCATTTTTATCAACTGGATGGTGGTCTTGCTGTGACCCTCCATCTCCATAACGGTAAAGCCCACGCCCAGATGGCGCGACTCGTCATCGTTGATCTTCTCGAACGCCTGGTGGCAAACCGGGTCTTCCACGGTGTCGAGCAGGAACTTGCACAGCGCGCCGTCCAGCGCCACCTCCAGGGCGGGCGTGACACTGCCGAGTACGTGATAGGGCAGGTCGTCGGCATAGCGCTCCAGCCATTCAATGGCCAGTCGGATGTTGGTGTTGGGTTTGGGCACTTCGTCGCCCTCGAGCATGCCCCAGCGTTTCATTAGCGCCATCTCGGCATTGGCGTGGCGGAGCTCCTCGGCATGAAAGTACGTGTAGAGCTGACGAAGGGTTTCGTTGGGAGCATTTTTTGCCATCGCCGCGAAGCCGCGCCCGCCCACATGCTCGATCCAGACCAGATCGATCATGAACTCGCGCAGTTTTGGCCATTGTTCCGCACTGATGGTTTCCGCGCCGGGCGCGTCCCAGTCGATATCGACCAGGGCCCACTGAGAGGCTTTCACCTTGTCCAGCATCTTTTCCAGATCAATCATCGCCATGGAAAATCTCTTGCGGTATCAACTTCGTGCGTCGGTCAGGCGGTTGAGCCAGCCCAGGCCACGGGCATACAGGGAAGGTGCCCAGCGCTTGGTGCGCCAGATGGTGCGTGCGTCCAGCTGCGGGACCACATAGAGCTGGTTGCGGTCCAGCGCATCCAGGGTCTGCTTCACGACCTTCTCGGGCGACCAGCCGCGGTCGATAAGCCGGTTGGCCATGGAAGATGCATCGCCACTGATACGCCCTGCCTTGGCAATATTGGTCTTGACCCAGGTGGGGCAGAGCGCGGTGACATGGATGCCGGTTCCGCTCAGCTCCGCCGCCAGGGTTTCGGTGAGCGCCAGCACCCCCGCCTTGCTCACACTGTAGGGCCCCATCTTCGGCGCCGCCGCAAAGCTGGCGGTGGAGCCCACATTGATAATGCCGCCGCTGTCGCGCTCGCGAAGCAGGGGCGCGAACACATGACAGCCGTGGATCACGCCCCAGAGGTTCACGTCCAGGGCCCAGCGCCAGTCTTCCATGGGGATCTCGCCCACCACCGCGCCGCCGGCGCCCACGCCCGCGTTGTTCACCACCAGGTTGACCTCGCCCCAGTCCTTCGCCTTTGCGGCCAGGGCTTCCACGGCCTCCAGCGAACCCACGTCCGTCTGAACGGCAATGGCGGGTCCGCCCTGGCTGTGGATCATCTCGGCAGTCTCCCGGGCGCTGCCTTCGTCGATATCGGAACAGACCACCCGGCCGCCGCGCTCCGCCAGTGCCAGGGCAAAGGCCCGACCGATGCCGCTACCGGCTCCGGTAACCACGGCACAGGCGTTGCGGGAAGGTTTCTTGCGGGACATTGCGCTCTCCGGCAGTTACTGATTGACCCTCGGGGCCCGTACTGCCAAAGTAAGCCGAACAATTATTCGGATTCAATTCGGGTATGGCAAAGACCAGAAAGCCTCAGCAGAACCGGTCGAAGCGGACCGTGGCCGATATCGTGGAAGCCGGCTTCATCACGGTGGCGAGGGAGGGTGTGGAAGGACTCACTACCCGCAAGGTGGCGGATATGGCGGGCGTTAGC
>SLJS01000379.1 GCA_007135015.1 Alcanivorax sp.
CCAGGGCGAACATCAGGTTGGCGAGCTTGCTGCGTCCGTAAAAGAGCCAGCGCCTGTAGCGCTTTTCTGCGTTCAGATTGTCGAAGTCCATGTCGCCCATGCGATGGCCGACACTGCTCACCGATACCACCCGGGGCGCATTGCCGGCCTGCAGGGGCTCCAGCAGCAAGCCGGTGAGCGCAAAGTGGCCCAGGTGATTGGTGCCGAACTGTATCTCGAAGCCCTGCTTCGTACGTTGCAACGGTGGCGCCATCAACCCGGCGTTGTTCACCAGCACGTCCAGCCGGTCAAACTCCTGCCGGAACCTGTCGGCAAAATCCCGCACCGAATCCAGATCCGCCAGGTCCAGTTGCATCAGCACGAGATCCGCCTGCGGGTGATCCCCGCGGATATCGGCCATGGCCGCCTCGCCCTTCTCGCGGCTACGGCAGGCCAGCACAATACGGGCATTGCGCCCGGCCAGAAGACGCACCGTCTCCAGCCCCAGTCCGCTATTGGCGCCGGTAATCAGAACAATCCGGCCGGAGAGATCAGGGATCTGCTCCGGTGTCCAGGTTGCTGTCTGTTTCATTGGAATACCCGTCCCTGTTTGCAGGATGAAACCGCACCGTTTCCTTCAACCAGTGCACGCTCCGGTTTCATAACACATCAGCGCATGCTTGCCCTCTCCTGGTTTCCCCCGGGTTCGGGTAATGGCTCGGAATGACCCAATCCAATCCGAAGTCCATCACCCGGTCACTGCGGGCATGGTCAACAGCAGGTCGGCCATGCCGAAGTACACCAGAATGCCGGCCACGTCGGCGACGAAGGTGACCAGCGGGGTGCTGGCGGTAGCCGGGTCCAGGCGCAGGCGTTCAAGCAGAAATGGCAGGGACATGCCGATCAGGCTGCCGGCGAGCACCACGATCACCATGGTCAGCGCCACCACCAGGGCGACATCCGGGCCGCCGCGCAGCAGGCCGATACCGGCGACGGCCAGCGCCATGGTCAGCCCCAGCGCCAGACCCAGGGCGATCTCGCGCACCAGCATGTACAGCCAGTCCCGGGCCACCACCTCGCCGGTGGCCATGGCGCGAATCATCAGCGTCGCCGACTGCGCACCGGTGTTGCCGGCGCTGGCAATCAGCAGCGGCATGAAGAACACCAGCCCCACATGGGCCTGGATGGTTTCCTCGTGCAGCGCAATGCTGGCCCCGGAGAACACATTGGCGAACACCAGCAGCACCAGCCAGCCGATACGCTTCTGGTACAGCGTCGACAGGGCGGTGCTGCGCAGGCCCGTTTCCAGGGGACGTACCGTCGCCCCCTTGTAGATATCTTCCGTCGCCTCTGCTTCCTGCACGTCCATGGCGTCGTCATGGGTGACGATGCCCACCATGCGCTCGTCGGCATCCACCACCGGCACCGCCAACAGGTCGTAGTCGGCGATCAGGCGCGCTGCTTCGGAGCGCGGCTCGTCGGCATGCACCTGGACCACTTCCTGCTGCATCAGATCACGGACCAGTACATCGTCCTCGGCCACCACCAGCCCGGTCAGCGTTACCGTGCCCTGGAGCCTGCGGTCCGCACCCAGCACATAGGCGATATTGACGGTTTCCTTGTGCAGCGCCTGCCGGCGCAGGCGCTCGACGGCCTCGCGGGAGGTGATCTGTGCCGGCAGGATGGCGTATTCGCTGGTCATCACCGAGCCGACGGTTCCCTCGGGATAACTGGCCAGGCGCAGCAGATCCTCGCGCTCGGCCTTCGCCAGCGCCGGCATCAGCCGCCGCTGCCAGCCCTCCGGCATCTCCTGATACAGATCCACCCGCTCGTCGGCATCCATGTCGGTGAGCAGCCGGACCTGTTCGTTCAGATCCAGCCGCTCGAGCAGGCTCAGCCGATGGGCCGACTGCACATAGGGAATGACCCGCGCCCGGGTTTCGTGCTCCAACCCGTCGAACAGCGCAAAGGCGTGAGCCGATTCCAGTTCGTCCAGGGTGCCGCCGATCTCCGCCGGGTGACGCTCGGTCAGCAGCGCCAGCGCCTCCTCGCGCTCGCCGGCCTCCAGCAGCGCCACCACCTCCTGCTCGATATCCGCCGTCTCGGCCATCTTGATCTCCCCTGTTCAGCCACCGGCGCCCCGGGTGCGGCACCGTCGATACGAAAGGGCGATCATAGCAACCCCGGTTCCGGGGCAGGAAATCCGGGAAGGCAGGTTGAATCCAGGGGGTAGGGTCTGAATGGCACTTACTTAACCCGGATATTGCACCAAATGCCATGTAATTCGCGCCGCGGATGGTCGTCGTCAGACGTGCTCGCGACTGAAAACCATAGCAGAGACTACGGTTGAAGGAGCACATGCACCTGACGGCGGCCAGACCAGGCGAAGTGCATGGCAAACGTAAACGTCACCATAAAAAGAGTGCCTGGACCCTCTGAAAAGCCCCTGGTATCGCTCTTCCCTTCGATTGCAGGAGTGGTTTTGCGCAATATCCAGGCTAGATCCAGGCCTTTCCCCCGTCAGGGACGTCAATTTCTCAATGCGCCTCTTCCCAATTACCCCCCACCCCCGGATCCACCACCAGCGGTACATCAAGCTTCGCGGCATCCTGCATCAGCTCGGTCACATGCTCGATCAGTTTTTCCACCTCGCTTTCCGCCACCTCGAACACCAGCTCATCATGCACCTGCATGACCATGAGCGCGTCCAGTGAGCTGGTGGTGAGCCATTGGTCCACGCGGATCATGGCGCGCTTGATGATGTCGGCGGCGGTGCCCTGCATGGGGGCGTTGATGGCGGTGCGTTCAGCGGCCTGGCGGCGCTGGCCGTTGCGGCTGTTGATTTCCGGCAGGTAGAGGCGGCGGCCGAAGAGGGTTTCCACGTAGCCCTTTTCATGGGCCTGGGCGCGGGTGTCGTCCATGTAGCGGGCCACGCCCGGGTAGCGTTCGAAGTAGCGATCGATGTATTCCTGGGCTTCCTTGCGCTCGATACCCAGTTGCCGGGACAGACCCCAGGCGCTCATGCCGTAGATCAGGCCGAAGTTGATGGCCTTGGCGTTGCGGCGCTGTTCGTCGCTGACTTCGTCGAGTTCCATGCCCCAGACTTCCGCGGCGGTGGCGCGGTGAATGTCCAGGTTCTTTTCGAAGGCTTCCAGCAGCCCCCTGTCGCCGGACAGATGCGCCATGATGCGCAGTTCGATCTGGGAGTAGTCGGCGGCGACGATCTTTCGGCCCTCGGGTGCGCAGAAGGCCTTGCGGATGCGCCGGCCCTCTTCGGTGCGCACGGGGATGTTCTGCAGGTTCGGGTCACTGGAAGACAGCCGCCCGGTGGCGGTCACCGCCTGGTGGTAGGAGGTATGCACGCGGGCGGTGCCAGCGTGGATCATCTCGGGCAGGCGGTCGGTGTACGTGTTCTTGAGCTTGGCCAGTTCCCGGTATTCCATGAGGATGGTCGGCAACGCATGGCCGTCCAGGGCCAGCTCCTGCAGCACCGGCTCGGCGGTGGAGGGCGCGCCCTTGGGGGTTTTTTTCTTCACCGGCAGGCCCAGTTTTTCATAGAGAATGTGCCCGAGCTGTTTGGTGGACCCCAGATTGAAGGGTTCACCGGCTTCCTCGTGGGCACGTTCTTCCAGCGCTTGCAGTTTCTCCGCCAGTTCGCGGCTGTGTTCGTTGAGCATGGCCACGTCGAGATGGCAGCCGTTGCGTTCCATGCGCGAGAGCACGGGCACCAGCGGCATTTCCATTTCCCGGAAGACTTCCGCAAGCCGGCCTTCGTTTTCCAGTTTCGGCCAGAAGAGTTCATGCAGGCGCAGGGTGAGGTCGGCATCTTCGGCGGCATAGGGGGCCGCTTCCTCAAGGCCCACCTGATTGAAGCCGATCTGCTTTGCCCCCTTGCCGGCCACTTCCTCGAAGGCAATGGGCCGGTGGCCCAGGTATTTCAGGGACAGGGAATCCATGTCGTGGCGGCTGCCCACGGAGTCGAGCACATAGGACTCGAGCATGGTGTCGTATTCGATGCCGGCAAGGTCAATGCCGGCGCGGGCCAGCACGCTCATGTCGTACTTCAGGTTCTGGCCCACTTTTTTGTGTTTTTCGTCTTCCAGCAGGGGCGCGAGTTTCTTTTTCACCACCTCGAAGGAAAGCTGTTCCGGGGCGCCGGCATAGTCATGGCCGAAGGGCACATAGGCGGCCTGTCCGGGAGCCACGG
>SLJS01000315.1 GCA_007135015.1 Alcanivorax sp.
CGGCGTGCCGAAATTGCCCGGGGGCTGGCCACGGACCCGGATTTCATCCTGCTCGACGAGCCCTTCGCCGGCGTGGACCCGATCTCGGTCAACGATATCAAGGGCATCATCCGCCACCTGCGCGAACGCGGCATCGGTGTGCTGATCACCGATCACAACGTGCGCGAGACCCTGGATATCTGCGACACCGCCTATATCGTCAGCGAGGGCTACATCATTGCCGCCGGCGACTCCGAATCCATCCTGGCCAACCAGCAGGTCCGCGAGGTCTACCTGGGCGCGGACTTCCGGCTCTGACCCGCCGGGACGGGATACGGCGACCAGTCGCCGGTTTTCAGCGTGCGGACAGGAACAGCCCTGAAGTGGCGATTCAGTTGTGATCCACCAGCCCCGCCACCCCATCAAGGCGTGCACAGTGGCCACTACAGTAAATGATATCGCCATGCTCCACGCCATGGCCAATCACCCGGCAGCCACAGGCCGAACAGTGCGGGGCCAGTTGCTCGATGGCGCACTCAAGGGAATCGAAGTCGTACTCCCGGCCATCCTTGATGACGCGAAAACTCTTCCGGTAATCATTGCCGCATGTCGAACAGACACCCATGACCGCATCTCCGGAAACTCTTTACGGATACCCGCAGCTTCATCATCCGTCCTCCGGAACCCGGAAGTATTGCGCGCGGTCAATACTGTTGTTCCTTGCAGGGCGGAGACTGACTCCGGTTCATCCGGCGAGCAGACACCCCATGAGCGAAAAGACCCCAACCCAGGCGCTTTCGGAACAGCTCGCGCCTCTTTTCCCGGGCACACTGCCAGAGCCTCAAGAGGATCACCGTCTTCCGTCACGGCGGACAGCGCGCCGGCGTGCTTTGCCCCGCCTGACGAAAGTGCCATGTGCAAGGTGCGTCGCGCATGCCAACAAACCCGGATAAAAGGCGGCCCGCCGGAGCAGGCCGCAATCGCTCGTGCTTCAGTGCAGGGTCTGGGACGAAGAGCCCGGGACAAGCCCGTCGGCAACCGGGCCGGTCATTTCCCCCAGGTACTCCGGTTTTACCAGGGTTACCATCCTGCCCTCGAGATGAATCACCCCTTGCCGCCGCAGCCTGGTAAACACCCGCGAAACCGTCTCATTGGCCAGATTCAGGTAACGCGCCAGCTCCCGGCGAGTCATGGGCAGATGGAACACGCGGTCGCTGCAGCCGGCGTCCCGGTGCAGCCGGGCCTGGGTCAGCAGGAAGAACGCCACCCGCGCCGGCGCATTGAGCCGCTCCTGCTGCAACAGGGCCTCCAGCCGGATCTGCTGGCGATTCATCTGTCCCAGCAGGCACTCCTCGGCCGTTTCGGAGTCCCGGCAACGGCCCCGCACCACGTTCAGCGGAATCCGGATGACGCTGGTGGTATCGAGCACGATCAGATCGCACCGCACCACACTGCCGCTGAGCGCCTCCAGGCCCAGCACATCACCGGGGCCATGAAAGCCCAGGATACGCTCACTGCCATCAATACCGATCAGGCAGCTTTTCAGCACACCGGAGCGAACCATGTAAATGGCGTCCAGTCTTTCGCCCATCCGGTAAAGAAAATCGCGACGCCGCAGAATCAGCGCCTTGCCCGAAGACCGGCCCAGCAGCTCTCCGCCCTCGGCACCCGCTGTTCCGGCCGCCGGTCGAACCGCTTCCTGTACCAGGGCCCGCTGCAGCTTTCCACTCTTGAACTGTTCCATGACAACCTCGTCCGTTCCGTGATTTTCGGGACAGCCTCTCCCTGTCCGGGCTGACAACCATAGGAAAGAGCGGGGGCGGGGGACATAGCAATTTATACATAAGTACCAGCACTTAGCCCTGACATTGCGCCAAACCACTCGCCTGATCAGAGGCAAGTGCGATGGTTCAGGCTTTTCAGAGGCTTCTAACCAGGCAGTTCCGGGTAACGTTTACGTCTGCCATGCACTTCGCTTGGTCTGGCCGCCATCAGGCGCACATGCTCCTTCAGCCGTAGTCCCTGCTACGGCTTCAGTCGCGAGCACGCCTGACGACGACCATCCGCGGCGCGAACCACATGGCATTTGGTGCAATGTCCGGGCTAGAAGGCTCAAGTGGAGGGGAGTAAAGAAAGGGACAAGGGACAAGAAGCAAGGAGTTCCGGCGGTGTGTCAGGCGTCCTCGGGCCTCTTGAGCCCGGCCCGCTCGCAGAGCGCCACCAGGTCCACCAGGCTGTGAACGTCGAGTTTTCCCAGCACATGATGGCGGTGAATTTCCACGGTGCGCTCGCTGATGCCCAGTTCCATGGCAATGACCTTGCTGGCCCGGCCCGCCACCACCAGTTCCAGCACTTCGCGCTCCCGGGGGGTCAGCTTCGCCAGCAGCCCCGCCGCCTGCTCGCGCCGCTGGCGCTCGGCGCGCAGGACACGATCCCGTTCCAGCGCCGCGCGCACCCGTTCGAGCAGCATGCCCGGAGGGCAGGGCTTTTCCAGAAAGTCCGCGGCACCGGCCTTGAGCGCCCGGACCGCGCCGGAAACATCGGCGCGGCCGGTGAGAAAGATGACGGGCGAGCGCCAGCCGTTCTCCCGCAGACACCCCTGCAATGCCAGACCATCCATGCCGGGCAGTTCCATGTCCAGCACCATGCATCCCGGGGCTCGAAGGTCACAGTTTTCGATGAAATGCTCGGCGGTCTCGAAGACGGCCGTGCGCAATCCGGATGCGGCAAACAGCTCCGCCAGCGAGGCCCGCACCTCCGGGTCGTCATCCACCACAAAGACCGTACCGCCGGATTCCGTCATCCTCGTGCCTCCTGCCTCTGGACTGTCCGGTCCACGGGCAGCACCAGCGTAAAGCTCGCCCCGTGGCCGGGGGTGCTGCGCGCTTCCAGGGTGGCGCCGTTACGCCGTGCCAGGGACGCGCACAGCGGCAGCCCCTGGCCCAGCCCCGCCGCCTTGGTGGTAAAGAATGGCTGAAAAAGGTGCGCCTGGTTCGCCTCGGAAATGCCCGGGCCACTATCGCGCACCTCAAGATGCAGGCTGTCGCCGTCCCTGCGGGAGACAACCGTCAGCTCGCGCTTTCCCTGCTGATCCATCATGGCCTCCACCGCATTGCGCAGCAGGTTCACCAGAATCTGTTCAATCTGCACCCGGTCCACCGTAACGTGCGGCAGCTCCGGATCCAGCACCTTTCGGCACCGCACACCATTGCGACGGATCTCGTGACCCAGCAGCACCACCACATCCTCCACAATGGCGTTGAGCGATTCGGGCCCGACTTTCTCCTGGTTCCCGCCGACCATCTCACGCATGCTGCGCAGGATACGCCCGGCCCGCTCTGTCTGGCTGACGATTACCTCCAGGGACTCTTCCAGGGCCTTCATTTCCCCGTTTCTTCCCGCCGCAAACACCTGGCTGCGCGCGGCCTCGGCCCGGGCACCAATCGCGGTCAGTGGATGGCTCAGCTCATGGGCAATGCCCCCGGCCAGCTCCGAGAGCACCTGCATGCGCTCCGCCCGCGCCAGCTCGTCCAGCCGGACACGTGCGTCCTCCTCGGCGCGCCTGAGCCGGCTGATGTCATGAAGAATTCCCACGAATTGCCGTTGCCCGGAGCCCTCGAACTCACCCACGGAAAGCTGCAACGGCATTGTTTCGCCATTGCGGTGCATGCCCCGGACCTCACGACCTGTGCCGATAACGCGGGCCTTGCCGCCCTCCAGGTAGTGCCGGATATAATCGTCATGGTGCTCATGGTCCGGCGAAGGCATCAGCAGTGACACATTGCGGCCCAGCACTTCCCCGGCGCGATACCCGAACATGCGTTCGGCGGCCGGATTGAACGAGCGGATCAGGCCCCGCCCGTCAATGGTAATAATGGCATCCGCCGCCGTATCCAGGATGCCTCGGGTATGCTGATGCGCCGCCTCCATGGAAACCCGGGCACGCTGTTCCTCGGAACGGTCCAGTACCAGCAGAGTGATTCCGGCCACCGAGCCATCTTCCGCGAACCGCGGCATATAGCGACCGGATATGTACCGCGGCCCCATGGGCTGGTAGGGAACCCATCCGTCGTACCGGGCGCTTTCGCCAGCATAGGCCTGATCCAGGGCCCCAAGAATCGTCTGGTAGGCCTCCTCACCGATGATCTCGCGAATGTGGTGGCCCTCCACCTGGTCGGGATCAAGGCCGAACCAGTACAGGTAGGCCCGGTTGGCGAAGCGGTAATGACGGTGCCGGTCCAGCGACGCCACAAGGGCCGGGCAGCTGTCGATCACCTGGCGAAGCTCTTTCAGCTCGGCGTCGCCAAGGCCGACTTCGGGCCCCTGCTCTTCCATTCAGTAGCTCCCTGAGCAACTGCTGCCCACCCTGAATATTGCACCAAACCGCTCGCATCACCGAAGGTGAACGTGATGACGCAGGCTTTTCAGAAGCTCCCAACCAGGCGAAGTGCATGGCGTCTGGAGCAATAATATTGGGGCTGATGATCTTCCCTGGACCCTGCGGCGTGCCAGAGCATCACGAAATGAAAATCCCGAAGCCCGGTTTCAGGAATATGGCTCCTCCCCATAAACACTACTCCTTTCCTGCACTGCAGTACATATCGGAACGTCTGGTATCAATGCCCCTCGCCACTCTGATGCCAAAACAGCATCCACATGATCGGCATGGATATTTTACTGACTCCTGCACGGAGACGGAAAGAAATCGCGGCCTTCCTTCCTCTTTCACTTACCGCCCGGACGTTGCGCCAGCAGACGCCGGACAAGCTTGTCGGATGTCTGGTCGAAGTCCCCGTACCACTGCCCCACGGCATTGAAATGCTCGGGGATCCGCACCGCCACGAATTCATCGGCCAGCTCCCTGATGGCCGCGGCGGCCTGCATGGAAGCCACCGGCACCGCCACCACAAGATGCGCCGGCCCGTGGCGCCGCAGCGCCTGCACCGCTGCCCGCATGGTGGACCCGGTGGCCAGACCGTCATCAACAAGAATCACCGTGCGCCCGGAAAGCGCCGGCGGCTCCGCCCCCGCCCGGTACAGCCGCTCGCGCCGGTCCAGCTCCCCGCGCTCCCGGGCGATCACCTTTTCGACCTGCTCGTCGCTGATCCCGAGACCGCGGATCAGTTCCCGATCCAGATATTCGGCGCCACCGGAGGCCACCGCGCCCATGGCCAGCTCCGGATGCCAGGGCACCCCCAGCTTGCGCACCACCAGTGCATCCAGCTGCATTCCCAGCGCCTCGGCCACTTCCCGGGCGACGGGAATGCCGCCACGGGGCAACCCCAGCACAAGGGCCCCCGGCGTGCCGCGCAGATGCTCCAGACGCCCTGCCAGCGCCCGGCCCGCATGGGAACGATCCGTGAAGGGTGCCTGCATGACCCGTCCTCCCTGAATGAACCATGGGAGCAGCCCACGGTCTTCGCTGCCAGCCTGCGCGTTAGCCCCCCTTCCGGCATTGACGGGCGTCAGCGTCGCCGTCCATCGGCGCAATCCGTGACCGGAGTCAATCAGGGTTCCTGCTGAACACCGGACAATGTCATCGTTGCGCTCGTACCGGTGCTGAAGGGAAAAACGAAATTCGATGGATACCTTGTCCGGCAGCGCCATCCCCGGCGGATACGGCATCCGCCCCCCGCTCGTTTTCTGTATCGATGATCCCTGCATGCTGGCCCGGGCCATAGCCCGGGAGCTGGGTATCGGCCTGGCCGAACGCGAGTACCGGCGTTTCGAGGACGGCGAGCACAAGATGCGCCCGCTGGAAAGCGTACGCGACCGGGATCTGTACCTGATCGCTCCCATGCACGGCAACGGCTGCGAAAGCGTCAACGACCGGATCATGCGCCTGTTGTTCTTCATCCGCTGCCTGCGCGACGCCGACGCCGGCCGGGTCACCGTGGTCGCGCCCTATCTTGCCTATGCCCGCAAGGACCGCCGCACCAAGCTTCGTGACCCGCTCAGCCTGCGTTACCTTGCCACGCTGCTGGAAGCCTCCGGCATGGACCGCATTCTCAGTCTTGATGTCCACAACAGTTCCGGCTTCGACAATGCCTTTCGCTGCCCGACAGTCCATCTCGGCGCCGGGCACCTGCTGGCCGACGCCCTGCTTCCCTTCCTTGACCGGGAAAGGCCGCCGGTGGTGCTCTCGCCTGATATCGGCGGCGTCAAGCGCGCGGAAGCCTTCCGCTCCACCCTTTCCGGAAAACTGAGCGCCGAAGCCGGTCTGGGTTTCATGGAGAAGTACCGCAGCGAGGACGTACTCAGCGGCGGAACCCTGGTCGGCGACGTCGATGGCCGCACCGTGGTCATTGTCGACGACCTGATCGCCGGGGGCGGCACCATCAGCCGTGCCGTCGAAACCTGTCACGACCAGGGTGCCGCACGGATACTTGCCTGTGTGACCCACCGGGTACCGGGCAAGGCAACGCCCAAGCTGCCGTTTCCGAAGCTCGAGAAACTGTTCGTCACCTCCACGATTCCCTGGCCGGACGATACCGGCGAATCGGAGCGCATCGAGGTTGTACCGGTCGAGCCCCTGCTGGCAGCGGCAATCGCCACCCTCAGTAAGTCCGGCACCCTGAACGCGCTGGTCCAGACATGAACACCCCCGTCCCTGCACGGAACTCAGCCCTGGAAACCTGCGCGTGCCCGGCGAATCAGCGGTCGAAGCACTCCGTTGCCCGCATGCCGAAATCCACATAGCCGCGTGCCCGGCCGGACCAGGTCCGGGTATCCAGGCCGCGACTGAGATGCCGGGCGCTGAGCACGGCCCAGAGCAGCGCGCGCCGCCCCAGGTAGAAAGCTTCCAGATCCGCGGGCGCGACATCGCCAGTCATTTCCCTGTAGACGCCGATGAATTTCTCCGCCGGAGCCGGCTTGCCCAGACGGCTGCACTCGAGAAGCAGAAAGGCCAGCTCATCCACCGGATCCTGCACGCGCAGGGCCCGGCTGAACTCCAGCCGGTCAATGAACGCCGGCTCCGGCGCGACAAAGACATGTTCCGGGCGCAAGTCCCCGTGCAGTTCCCGCCTCGGGCGTTGTCCGAGCACATGGCCGCGCCGTTCAAGCCAGTCCAGCAGCCGGGCACAAAGATCGGCGCCAACCGGCTCCAGCAGCAATCCGGACAGTTCGCGCTCCAGAGACACCAGTCGTTTCCGCAACGGTTCGAGCTCCGCCGCCGGCTCGCAATCGGCGCCCTGATAGAAGGACACCAGTTTCCGTGCCGCGGGTTCAATCTCGGCCGTTTCCAGATCCCCGGCCAGAATCCTGGCATCAAGAAAGTGCTCCGCCGCCAGGCGCTTCATTTTCACCAGCGCGTCCACGACCCTGCCCTGTTCACCAAGACTCATGGCTCCGTGCGCATCCATGCGCAACAGCGCCACTCCCATATAGACGCCGGGAGCAAGCGGCCGGTTCAGGCGCACCTCCTCGCGGCAACTGGCCACCCGGGCGTCCAGGGTGCCGAGATCCATCTCCGGATAACGCAGGGGCTTCTTCAACTTGTATACGTATTCGTCGGCAATGAAGACACAGGCAAAGTGCGTCTCCACCAGATTCACCACGGAAGTGGCTTCCGGGTAACTGGCGGGTTCAAGCAGGAAGTCCACCCGCTCGCGCAACGAGGGTGGATAGAGGGGGATCCTCTTGCACGATTTCATCGCCCCGCTATGCAATGGGCACGCTCCTGCGCCGGCTTTCCGATACCTTCGGCAGCGTCAGCTCGAGCACGCCGTCGCGAAAGGTGGCCTTCGCCCGGTTCCTGTCCACTTCCACGGGAAGCGTCAGGGTGCGCGAGAACTCGCCGTGCTCGGTCTCACAGCGCACGAAATCGCCGGTTTCTTCTTCATCCCGCCGGTGGGTGCTTCCGCGTATGTTGACCAGATGGTCGTTGACCTCGACTTCCAGGTCTTCCCGTTCCACCCCGGGCACGTTGGCACGAACCACAATCTGCTCATCACGGTCGATGATATCGACCCTGGGATAAAGCACTTCCTCGCGGACAGCACGGCCGAGCCATCGCCGCGACGGCGGGTCGAAATGCCGAAACCAGCCCCGGGGAAAAAAAGCCTCCAGCGCCCTTTCCATCTCCTCGAACGAGGCCATCATGCCCGAACCCGGTCTGGCACGGTCCGACTCACCACGATTGTCCCTCTCAATGGGCTTGTCCATGAATGTTTCTCCGCATCGCAACCACTATTGACAACGGGACGATCCGAGCCATCCCGGGTTCCAGTGTGCTCCGCCGGCCTGGCGCCCGGCTTGATGGCTGTCAATCCCTGTCGCGAAAGCAACAGCGTTGACCGCCGTCAAGCATTCCGTAGCGCAGGGTCTGCCACCGTAATGGAAAGCGCCGTGGCCGGGCCGACCATTCCCCGGCGGCGCCGCCCCGGGAACAGCCCCATTGAGGTTCGACCATGAAAACCACTCTCAGCGTCATCAAGGCCGATATCGGCTCCATCGGCGGGCACATAAGGCCCTCGCGAAAGCTCTTCCAGGCGGTGGCGGATCACGTGGAGAAGCACTCGAAGAAACTTCTCCTGGATCACTACATCAGCTATACCGGTGACGACATCGCCATTCTCATGACCCATGAACGGGGCCCCGGCGACGAACAGGTCCACAAACTGGCCTGGGATACCTTCATGGCGGGCACGGAAGTGGCCCGCGGCGAGGGCCTTTATGGTGCCGGCCAGGATCTTCTCAAGGACTCGTTCTCCGGCAATGTCCGGGGAATGGGCCCGGCGGTTGCCGAAATGGAGATCGAGGAACGACCCGGAGAACCGTTCCTTTTCTTCGCCGCGGACAAGACCGATCCGGGCTGCTACAACCTGCCCCTCTATATGGCCTTCTGTGATCCCATGAACACACCGGGGCTGATGCTCTCGCCCCGGATGATGAAGGGCTTTACCTTCGTGATCATGGATGTAAGCCACACCGAGGGCGACCGTGTCATTGAACTGAACGCACCGGAGGACCTCTACCACATCGCCGCGCTTCTGCGGGACCCGGAACGGTATGTGGTCGAATCAGTAAGCCCCCGCTCCAGCGGCGAGCCCGCCGTGTCGGTTTCGACTTCCAGGCTTCACAATATTGCCGGGAAATACACGGGAAAGGACGACCCGATCATGCTGGTACGGGTACAGAAGGATTTCCCCGCCACCGGAGAGATTCTCGCGCCCTATTCCATCGGCCCCTATGTGGCCGGCGCCATGCGCGGCTCCCACCAGATGCCGCTGATGCCCGTGACGCTGAACTCGGGCATCAGCTTCTTTGACGGCCCTCCAGTGGTCAGCTGCGCGGCCTTCGCGATGCACCACGGCATCCTGACCGAGCCCGCCGATGTGTTCGAGCACCCCTTCTGGGACCGGGTGCGCGACTCCGTCTCCGCCAAGGCCATCGACATGCGCCGACAGGGATTCTTCGGGCCGGCAATGCTGCCCATGAACGAGCTGGAATACACCGGCATTACCGACGCGATCGAGAAACTCGACGCCCGGTTCCATGTCCGCGAGGAGCGCCCCTGAAGGCTGTTTTCAACAGCCGTCAGGGGCGCGGTCGGCAGCGGTCGGCGGACAGTGGTCGGAACAGGGGGAAGAGAGCGCACCAGAACCGAAGCCACAATGGCCAGCCCCGGAGCGCCACTCCTTCCCTTTCCACCAGGGAGGTTGTCACAAAAGGGTTTCATGGCACCCGCAGGAGCGCGGCTAGCAGCACGACAACCCCGGACCCCGGCACGGCCTTGCTGGAAGGTCCCCTCTCCCCTCGCGGGAGAGGGACAGGGAGAGGGGGGCGGAAGTACGGGAAAGCGTCGAGCATTGCGGCTACCGTAGCCTCACCCTCTCCCCAACCCCTCTCCCATCAAGGGAGAGGGGCTTTTGCGACACCCTCATCAAGGGAGAGGGGCTGGTGCTGGCCTTCTGCGGTTTCTCTTCTGACCACTGACCACTGCGCACCGACCACAACGCCCTAGCGAAAATAAGCCTTGGCAATATACTCCTGGATCATTCGTTCCGTGTTGAAAAAGGATCCATTCAGCGAAATACTTGCGCGCATGATCGAGCCGAATTCCTCGAAGTCATTGTAGTAAACGGGCATGATCACGGTCTGCAGCTTGGTGTAGAGCTGATTGGCAACCACTTCCGGGTCCATATCATTGTCCGGCGGCTGCTCGCCGATACTCCAGCCGGTAACGCCTTCAATACAGCCCTCCACCCACCAGCCATCGAGTACGCTGAAGGAAGGGACACCGTTGATCGCCGCCTTCATTCCACTGGTGCCGGACGCCTCCATCGGCGGCTGGGGCGTATTGAGCCATATATCCACCCCTGATGTGATCACTCGCGCCTGCTCGATGCCGTAATCCTCGAGAAACACCACGGGGATGTGCCTGCGCAGTCTCTTCGCCGCCTCGAAAACAAGCCGAATCAGCGCCTTGCCGGGCTCATCCCGAGGATGGGCCTTGCCACTGTAGACGAGCTGAATCGGACCGCTTCGCCTTGCGATCTCCACAAGCCTTTCCAGGTCCATGAAGAAAAGTTCCGGGCGCTTGTAGGCGGTAAAGCGTCGTGCATAACCCAGTGTAAGCACATCCTCTTCCAGCAACACACCGGTGCGGCCGTGGACGTACTCGAGCAGGCGCTTCTTGTTCACCCGGTGGGCGTCGCGCACTTCGTGGCCCGGGATGCCAATAGCGCCGCGAAGGCTGAGATTGTCGTGTCGCCAGTCTGCGATATGCGCGTCAAGGAGTTCTGCCATGGACTCGGACATCCAGGACGCGGCATGAACGCCGTTGGTAATGAAATCGACGGAATACTGACCGTACATCGCCCGGGATACCTCGCCATGGCGCTTGGCCACCCCGTTGATGTAATCGCTGTTGTAAAGTGCCAGCATGGTCAGATCCAGGGTTCCGTCGCAGCAGAAAGTGGACTCTTGTTCCCAGAGCACGCTGTTGTCGCCCAGCACGGAACGGACCAGCTCGTGGGAGAAACTGTCGTGAGCGGCCTGCACCGGTGTGTGCGTGGTAAAGACACATCGCCCGCGCACGGCATCGATATGCTGCTGCTTCACCTCCCCATCGCCGACCTGCTCGGCCAGCAACTCCAGAGACAACAGCGCGGCATGGCCCTCGTTCATGTGGTAACGGGTCACGTCCTTGTAACCGAGCGCCCGCAGCATGCGAATGCCACCAATGCCCAGAATGACCTCCTGGCACAGACGGTAACGCTCATCGCCGTGGTAGAGCTGGTCGGTCAGGTGGCGGTCCGCTTCCGCATTGGCCTCCAGGTCGGTATCCAGAAAGAACACCCGGACCCGGTCACCCTCGACACCCTCGAGCTCGTAACACCAGGCCCGGATCAGTACATCCCTGCCCTCTATCTGCACCACGGCCCGGCCGGGCATTTCCCTGAGCCGATCCTCCACCGCCCAGGCCTCCGCGTGCTCGCTCTGATTTCCGTCCTGATCCAGCTCCTGACGGAAATAGCCCTGACGGGACAGCAGTGTCACCGCCACCATGCCCAGTCCGGCGTCGGCCGCCGAGCGTATGGTGTCTCCGGCAAGCACACCCAGCCCCCCGGAATAGGTGGGAATTTCCGGCTCGAGCCCGATCTCCATGGAGAAATAGGCAATTATGGATCGATTAACGGGCATGGGAATCAGCTCCATCGCAGGGCATGCTTTCCGCCGCCGGAAAGCGCCCGTCGCGGGCGCGAGCCGGCACGGCTGTCACTACTGCCAGTATAGGCCCGCCACTCGGGCCGGGGCGACAGCTCTTTTCACTCCTGTTCATTGATCTTCTTCCGGTTCGCCTTGTGGAAAACGCCCCGTTTCGTGGAGCATGTTCCGGGCCCAGCCGACCAGCCCCGGGGAAATCTGCTCCGGTTGAAAGCGCCAACGCCAGTTGCCGCTTTTCGTGCCAGGCATATTCATGCGCGCCCGAGAGTCCAGACCCAGAAGATCCTGCATGGGGATCACGGCAAGCCGGCTTTCCGACTCCAGTGCGACGCGGATCATGGGCACCGGCATGGGTTCATCGGGCCTGCCCAGCACCCCCAGCACCCGCGTTCTGGCCGGCCCGTCCAGGCTTTCCCACCAGCCCAGGGTGGTATCGTTGTCATGGGTGCCGGTATAGACCACCGCGTCCGGAACATGGTTGGCTGGCCGGTGCGGATTGTCCTCGCCCCCATCAAAGGCAAACTGCAGCACCCGCATGCCGGGAAAGCCGAGCTCCCTGCGCAGCGCCTCCACACCGGTCGTAATGTCACCCAGGTCCTCGGCGACCAGGCGCAGGGGCCCCAGTGCGGCGAACACCGCGTCAAAGACCGCGCGCCCGGGCCCGGCCCGCCAGCGGCCCTTTTCCGCCGTGCGGGCTCCCGGCGGAACCTCGAAGTAGCTGTCGAAGGCACGAAAATGGTCGATGCGCAGCATGGAAAACATCCGGCACTGCACGTCGAAGCGGTCAATCCACCAGCGGTAATCCTCCTCGGCGAGCTTTTCCCAGCGATACAGTGGATTGCCCCAGAGCTGGCCGGTAGCGGAGAAGGCATCCGGCGGCACCCCGGCACTGGCCTGGCGATGCCCGTTGGCATTGAGGGTGAAATAGTGACGCCAGCACCAGGTGTCGGCGCTGTCATGGGCCACATAGATGGGCATGTCTCCGAACAGCTCGATGCCCCGTTGCCGGGCATACGCAGACAGACCGGACCATTGCTCGAAGAACAGATACTGTCCGAAGCATTCGAGCTCGATGGCCTCTTCGTTGCCGGCGCGCACCCTGTCGAGCTCGGCGCTGTCGCGCCGTCGTAGTGCGGCCGGCCACCGGTACCAGGGCCGGTCGCCGTGAAGGCGCCGGAGCACGCGAAACAGCGCGTAATCGGGCAGCCAGTGCCGGTGCTGTTCGAGAAAACGTTCATGACTGCGTCTCTGCTCCGAATCCGCATCGCTCCGGAAGGTCTCCAGCGCCCGGGCCACCAGGGTCCTGCGTTCCGGGTCCCGCGCATCCGGTGTCGGTGTGCCCGCCGGCACCAGCCCCTGCTCGCGAAGTGGCCCCACACCGAGAAGACCGGTGTGACCCGCGAAACTCGACTGCGCCCCGTAGGGAGAAAGATCCTTGTGCACGGGCCCCACCGGCAGCATCTGCCAGACCGAAAAGCCGCTGTCGGCAAGAAAATCGACAAACCGCCGGGCCTCGTCGCCCAGGTCCCCCAGCGGACCCGGACCGGGCAGCGAAGTCGGATGCAACAGCACGCCCGCCCGCCGTTGCCGCAACCATGTCTGGCGCTGCGTCACTCATTCCCCCTGCGCATGGTCCCGCCCAGTTCGGGGGCGCCCGAGCCCCGGCTCAGCCGCGCCTCCAGCGCCGCCGGGGGGGCAACCCCGATCATCCGGTACAGGCACTCAAGCTGGCGGCGATACAATCGCTCGAACTCATCGACCACCTCGGCCGGGTTGTAGTCGCCGAACCACCAGAACCAGTCCGAGCCCTCGCAGACCGCAAGCTGGCGTTCGATAGCGGCGTGCTGTGACGGCGCTTGCGTTTCCGCAAGCACCCGCTCCACCTCGCGCCGGGCCTCACAGAGAAGGTCCCAGGCACGGTTCTTGTCCGGGTCGCCGATCCAGGTATTCAGGGTGCCGTACACCCAGCTGCCCGCGACCAGTCCTTCGAGCCGCCCGCTGTGATCCTTTCCCCGCGCGGGAATAACGTCGGAAAAGCCGACCATTTTCAGACCCTTCGCGGCGGCCAGCTCCCTGTACAGCGTACCGAGGAAGTGGAAGCCATTCTGCGGGTAATGCTCCCAGGGGTTTTCACCATCAAGGATTATCGAGACGACACGCCCGGGCACATCCACGGTGGCCCTGCCGATATCCTTGAGGTGCTTGATCAGGTCGGCAACCGCGTCGTCCGCGCGCCACTGCTGATAGTTGAACCCGATGGCGTCGGAAAGCCCCTCGTCCCGGAAAAAGCAGTACGGACCCTTTCCGTGCAAACGCCAGCACCGGTGCAGCGGATCCACCTTCTGCTCCGCGCCGGCGAGACTGTTGCGGAGCACACCCTCGCCGCTGGCTGTCCAGACAAATCCGGCCTCGCCGATCATCCGCACGGAGGCCTCGCACAAGCCTCCCTCGGAAGGCCAGCATCCCCGGGGGGCAGCACCGAAGTAGTGCTCGAAGACTTCCCGGGCACGGGAGAGTTGCCATCGCACTCGTTCTTCACCACCGGGATAGGCCGGCGACTCGGGAAGCACGATGTCGGGCTGCGCCTGCCTGGCGGAGGAAAGATCAAGCAGCAGCGGCAGCATGGGGTGGCTGTAGGGGCTTGCCGAAAGCTCCACCACGCCCCGCTCGGCAAGGCGCCGATAGCGGCCGATCAGCCCGCTCATCAGTTCCCCCACCAGCGCCAGCATTTCACGACGCTCTTCGCGGGTATAACCGCCCGCCCGCTCGAGCATCTTCTGTACCCGCTCATCACTCTGACGCACGGTCTCGCCGAGCCAGGCGAGGTGATACCAGACCACCAGGTCCTTGAGGTGCCGATCGGAAAGATAATCCGGTCCCACATCGGTGCCGAGCGCATGACGCGCCATGCCCGCCAGATGCCGGAAAACCGGAAACGGCCGGATCATGTGCGCTTCATGAGCCTGCAGGCAACGCTGGAGCAGTTCCCGCCGCCGGCTTCTTCTCGCGGGCATACGCCGGCACGCAAGCGCATCGAGCAGCGGCTCGCCCGTCGCCTTGCCCTCCTCCAGACACCGCTCGATTCGCCCGGCGTAATCGTCGATCTGCTCGAGCAGAACGGGCGGGAAATTGACCACCACCCGGACGCCTTCCGGGGCGTCTTCCAGATGCGCGGCCATGTCCACGTAGTCCTTGATGCCGTGCAGATAGGTCCAGGGTGCCCGCCAGGAGCCGTCCTCCGGGTCACGGTATTCGGGCTGGTGCATGTGCCAGCAGAGTACGACGGGCAGCGGCTCAGCGGACATAACCCAGCCCCTGAGCCAGGCTTTCCGGCGTGACCAGCACCACGCCCTGCGCCGTAACCTCGAAACGTTTCCGGTCGTCTTCAGGACTCTCGCCGATAACGGTTCCCGCTTCCAGTACACAACCGGTCTCGATCACCGCCCGGCGCACCCGGCAGCGGGGCCCGATCACCGCATCCGGCAGCACCACCGAGTCCTGCACCACCGCCTCCTCACCGACACGCACACTCGAGAACAGCACCGAATGGCGAACCAGCGCACCGGAGAC
>SLJS01000347.1 GCA_007135015.1 Alcanivorax sp.
AGCTTTCTTTTCTGACCGAAAAGGGTTTCTACGACACCCTCACCAGGGGAGCGGGGCTTTTGCGACAGCCTCCAATGACAGGGGGCCGGATGATCCGTTACCGGTTTCATTGCGGCCTGCCGCTTTCCAGCTCCTCCCAGCGACGGAAGGTGCTTTCCATTTCCGCTTCCACCTCGTCCAGCCGTGTCTTCACGGCACTGATCTCCTCCGCAGGCTTGCGGTAAAAGGCCGGGTCCGCGAGCCGTGCATTGAGTGTTTCCTGTTCGTCTTCCAGTGTCTCGATCCGGGCCGGCAACTCCTCGAGCTCCTTCTGCTGCCGGTAGGAAAGTTTGGCCGGTGCCGCGTTGCCGCCCTTGTCCGCGGCGCCGGAGGGCTTGCCGGAAGGCGCCGGAGCCTGTTCTTCCGTCCGCGGTGAGGGCCGCTGGCGCAGCCAGTCCTGGTAGCCGCCCACATACTCGTTGACCTCACCGTTCTCGAAGACAATGGTCCGGCTGACCACATTGTCGAGAAATTCCCGGTCGTGGCTGACCAGCAGCAGGGTGCCCTGGAATGCCATGAGCTGCTCCTCGAGCAACTCCAGGGTTTCGGTGTCGAGATCATTGGTGGGCTCGTCGAGGACCAGCAGGTTGAACGGCCGGGTGAAAAGGCGCGCGAGTAGCAGGCGGTTGCGTTCGCCGCCCGAGAGCGACTTGACCGGCTGGCGGGCACGCCCCGGTTCGAACAGGAAGTCCTGCAGATAGCCCATCACATGCTTTGGCTTGCCGTGGATGGTCAGCTGGTCGCTGCCTTCGGCCACGTTCTCCACCACGCTCTTTTCCTCGTCCAGGCTTTCACGCAGCTGATCGAACCAGGCGATCTCGAGCTTCGTGCCGTGCCGGATGCTGCCCTGTTGCGGCGCGAGTTTGCCCAGAAGCACTTTCAGCAGCGTGGACTTTCCACAGCCGTTGGGGCCGATCACCCCGATGCGATCGCCGCGCAGGATGGTGGTGGAGAAGTCCCGGAACAGGGTCGTGCCCTTGTAGCCGTGGGTGAGGCCTTCGGCCTCCACCACCAGCTTGCCGGAGTTTTCCGAATCCTGGATGGCCATTCTGGCCGTGCCCTGGCGCTCCCTCCTGCGCGCGTATTCGCGGCGCATGGCCTGCAGTTCGCGCACCCGGCCCTCGTTGCGCGTGCGCCGGGCCTTGATGCCCTGGCGGATCCAGCGCTCCTCGCGGGAAAGCTTCTTGTCGAACTCGGCGTTGGCCCGTTCCTCGGCTTCCAGCGCGGCCTGCTTGCCTTCCAGGTATCGGTCGTAGTTGCCGGGCCAACTGCTCAGGCGCCCCCGGTCCAGCTCGATGATGCGTGTGGCCAGGGAACGCACCAGGGCCCGGTCGTGGGTGATGAACACCAGGGTGACCCCGCAGGTACGCAGGAAATTCTCCAGCCATTCGATGGCTTCGATATCCAGATGGTTGGTCGGTTCGTCCAGAAGCAGGATGTCCGGGTCCTGGACCAGGGCCCGCCCGAGCAGCACCCGCCGTTTCATCCCGCCGGAAAGGTGGGCGAAGGGCGGGTCGCCGTCCAGGCCGAGCCGTGAAAGGGTGGTCTCGACCATTCGTGAGAGATCCCAGGCGCCCAGGGCGTCGATGCGCTCCTGGACCTGCTGGAACGCTTCCATGGTTTCCGCGCTGCCGTCTTCCAGCTCGCCGGCGAGACGGTGATATTCGCCAAGCAGGTGTCCCTGTTCACCCAGCCCGGAGGCCACCACATCGAAGATGGTGCCTTGTGTCTCGCCGGGCACCTCCTGTTCCAGCCGGGCCACCTGCACGCCCCGGCGACATTCGATATCGCCGTCATCGGGGGTGATCTCCCCGGCAATGATCTTCATGAGGGTGGACTTGCCGCTGCCGTTGCGGCCGACCAGGCAGAGTCGCTCGCCTTCCTCGATTGCCAGATCAAGGCCGTCGAGCAAGGGGTCGGCACCGAAGCTCAGCTGGATGCCGCGGAGGGTAAGTAATGCCATGGAATGGATGCGCCTTCTTTCCGGGGGCGGGCAGTGTACCACTGCGGGTGGGTGCGGGTCAGAAGGGCTGGCCGGCGTCAGTCAGGCCTGTTGGCGGAAATGATCCCGGTCAGGGTTCGCAGGAGCTGGCGCAAGACGATGGGTTTGCGCAGCACCGGAATGCCCTCCGGGTGGCGGTCGTGGGCGGAAACATAGACCGTTACCGGGGCGGGATCCCTGGCGGTGAGGGTCTTCAGGCGCTCGAGTATGCCGGGGTCATCGGCATTGACAAGAAAGATGTGCGCGGGAGGTTCCTCTTCCGGGCACTCGCAAAGCGTACAGTACCTTTGCAGTTCCGGTTCCTGGCGGAGCATGCTGCGGACAACCAGGCGTTCGCGGTGGTCCAGCCCCAGCTGTGCGACCCTGAGAAGATCCTTTCCATTCCAGTTTCCATTGCGGCGCATGAGTGACATCCCTGATCCGGTGCAATTCTCCAAATCGAAGTTCCGATGCGATCGGTCGCGTTCGGTTCCCTGCATTCCTCTTCTGGGCCTTTTGGTCATGGTGCCATGCAATGCAATATTCAGGAATGGAGCGGGACATATTTTGCGCGAATGTGTTCGTGATTTCTGCAAGGAAAATCGGAAATGCCTTCTGCATCACAAGGTTGTATTAAAAGGAAAATCAAAGCGGACCTGCCGTGGTTCGTGCGAAATCTGCATAGGAAAATCAAAACGGACCCTGCGCCGGTGAATGGTTCCTAGAAGGAAATGATTGTGGGGCAGGGTGCTTTACAAATCTTGTTAAACTTTCGTTGGTTACGGAAAACTTTATTACCAATACATGTTTGTGGTGCTTTAATTTCAGTGGGTTTTGTGTTCACCTCGTGGTGGTCTCGATATTTTTTGGTTTTCCCTGTTTTCGTTTTTTTTGTGATGGCGCAGGTTTTCAGGAAATATTTCCTGGGCTGTTGCGTAGCTTCGGAGAGCAGGGGTATTAATGTATTCAACTAATATAAGAATTCCTTTCTTGTTGTTACTTGGGGAAGTTGTCGAAGCCGGACGCTTGTCAGGCGATTCATTCTTTTGCGGAATTTTCTGCCATGGAGTGCCCCTGGAGCGCGAAGCGTGAGCCGGTGTCCGCAATGCAATTTCGCGGAGTTCTACCAGCTCGGTGACGGAAGGCGGCGCTGCAAGCAGTGCAGGCATCGCTATACCTTTCAGAGTGTCTGGCAGGCAAGCCGGATTCCGGATTCGATCAAGGAAGAGCTTCTCGAGCACTTTGCCGAGGGCGTGCCGGTATATCGACAGAAGGCCGCCGGCCTGGCCAGCCGTCCCGCCATAGAGAGGTTCTACCGGTTGGTGCGCGCGGCCATCTTCTATGAGCAGTACCACAAGCAGATCGTCACCCTGGACGGGTCGGAAGTGCGGCTTGTACCCGCCGGAGAGCCTTCCTCGAGAACGCCCTGGTGGCGTCTGGGAGAAGCTGTCCTGCTGCGGATCCGCGAGGACGGCGAAGGCAATGTTTTCCTGCATCCTTCTCCACTGGACTGGAAGCGTTTCTTTCAGCAGGAGCGTTTCACGCCATTGTCCGACGGAAAGCTCTATCCGCTGGAACCGGGAAAGGCGTTGCTGGTGCTTCATGTGCGCAACGGAGCGGTGGTCTTCAGAAAGCCGGACAGTGAGAGTGACGGGAAGGTGATCCGGCTTTCGGTACCGGAGCAGTTTCGCGATTTCGCCTGGCAATGGCTGTGGCCGTATCGCAGCATACAGCTGTACTACCTGCACCTGTATCTTGCCGATGTCTGTTTCCGCTTCAATCACGGAGGAAGGCAACTGAAGGATGAGCTTGTTGCCCTGCTGCAGCGGCTTCCCCGGAAGCCGGTTGAGGCCCTTCTGAAGAGACAGCGATAACGCCGTACAGTGAACCCGGACTTCTGTTTCCCCTGCTTTCCGCTGCCGTGTGGACGAGCTACTGCATCAACCGCCGTAGCCCGGGTGAATCGAAGCGCAACCCGGGGCCGCGAAGCGGTATGGAGGGGGAGGGCGCCGTCAGGCGGCCAGCGGCGTATGGCCCGCCTTGCGCGGCTTCGCTGCGCCCCCACCATACCCCTCCCCTTCAGAGGCTGTCGCAAAAGGCAATTGCGCGCACGGCCTTGCTGGAGGGTCCCCTCTCCCCGCCGTGGGAGAGGG
>SLJS01000139.1 GCA_007135015.1 Alcanivorax sp.
CGCGGCGAGGCACCGGACCACGGGGCGACAGCGCCAGCCAGAGGGCGATTCCGATTACCGACAAGAGTATCCCGGGCAACAGCCATTCCACGCTCCAGTCACCTCCTTTTCTGCCATTCGTCGAATGAATCTGCCTTGTTCCCCGGAAATCGTGCTCCGTCCCGGCGCTAACCGCAACCCGGAAAGCAGCCTCTCAGCCCGAATTGCCGACGAGAGGCCGACAGCTCGCCCGGATTCATAACCTGTCGGGGATAAAGCACCCTGGCGCCTTAACCGAAACTCTCAATAAATGCCCCCTAGACTGGATATCCAAGAGCGCCCAGATCCTTGCCCAGCTCACCGGCAAGCTTTCTGTTAGAGGCAGCAACATGGTCACTGATACGGCCCCGTATTTCATCAGTCAGTTCAATTCTTTGACCCCGCACTCGTCGGTCAAACAGGCTGATAAAGGGATCGACAAACTTGTCCATACGCTTTGCTAAATGGATCCCCGTATTGCGGACCCAAGGAAAAGTGGAAAGAGAAGTAGTTGTTTTCACTCGATAGCTCAAATAACGGGGCTTCCAGGGCCTAATTTCCCAAGCGGCACTCCCCTTATTTCTCTTGTTCTGTATATTCCCCGAGCATGCCATCAACTCCTCAGCGCTTTTACCCTGAAACTCCACGAATTCCGAAAGCCGCTTCCAATATTCCAAAGTGCCGATTTCCTCTATTGGAAGCACACAAAGGTGGTCGCTCCCGACAACCTGCTTGATCTCATCCACCCAGCTTGACCAATGGAGATAGCTATTGCCCTCAGCCGCCGCGCTCAGCATCTGCTCCTCGAAATTCCTCTGACTGGCACCGTAAATTCGCCCGGAAAGCTGAGAATACAGTGATGCAAGCCACAAGGGCTGGGAGCGAATCGTGAACAGCACGCGCACCCTTCCCGATCCCCATACTTTATCGAAGTCTTTTAGAAAATCGATCACTGGCGGCAAGCCCCGGGGCGTCTTTTCATCAGCCCGTCGAAGGCCTTCGCCTACCGGATAACCGGAAAGCCCGGCCCAATTCCTGGAAACCCCCTCCACACTAAATAACAAGGGAGCGCTCGAATCTCCCTTTATTCTTTTATGGAGCGATTCAAGCTCCGTGACGAGTTCTTTTACCCTGTCACGCTGTCCCTTCGCTCCCTGAAAAACTGCACGGGTCAACAGCTCATAGGCCATGCCCCGCTTTCCATTTTCTGAAAGGCACTCGCCCCGCTTGGATACGCCCACGAATCCATTATGAAGCGGGAACACCTGCTCCTGCAGAGTTGTTGTCGCAGTCTTGGGAAGGCCTATGTGAAAAATAATATCGACCATTGACTATCTCCTGAGCATCCATTTATTAGCAGCGGAATCTCAACATTTCGAGAGCCGATCCACATTCTGTAGCCCCCGAGGCAACTTGCTGCCCCGGCGGCCCCGTTCGCCGTGATAATGCTCCAGGTCGGCGGGCCGCAGGTTCAGATGCCGGCGACCCGCGTGCACCACCAGGGTCTCGTCCGGGCCAACCACCTGCATGTCCCGGATAAATTCCTCGCGTTCCCTGACCCGGCTGGCCGGTATGGACATCATCTTGTTGCCCTTGCCCCGTGACATCTCAGGGAGATCCCGCACCGGGAAAACCAGCAGGCGGCCCTCGTTGGATACCACTGCGATCAGGTCCTCTTCCGGGTTGCCGACCCGGCGCGGGTGCAGCACCTGCGCACCCTTCGGCACCGTGAGCACGGACTTGCCCGCCTTCTTGTTCGCCATCAGATCCGCGAAACGCACCACGAACCCGTACCCCCCGTCGGAGGCCATCACGAAGGCATCCTTTTCCGCACCCATCAGCGCTGCCACAAACCCGGCCCCACTGGGCGGGGTGAGCAACGCGGAAAGCGGATCGCCATGACTGCGGGCACTGGGCAGCGTGCGCGCCGCCAGGGTATAGCTCCTTCCGGTGCTATCAATGAAACACACCGGCTGATTGGACCGGCCCTGCGCGGCGGAACGGAACCCGTCGCCGGACTTGTAGGCCAGCTTCTCCACCTCCACCTCGTGCCCCTTGGCGCTGCGTACCCAGCCCTTCTCGGAGAGCACCACAGTCACGGGCTCGGCCGAGACCAGTTCGCTCTCGTCCAGCGCCTGGGCCTCCGGGCGATCCACAAGCGGGGAGCGACGATCGTCGCCGAAGTTCTCCGCGTCTTCCTTGAGTTCCTTCGCCACCAGGGTCTTCATGCGCTTCATTGAACCCAGGGTCTTCTTCAGCCAGTCCCTTTCCTCCGAGAGCTCGTCCTGCTCGCCCCGGATTCTGATCTCTTCCAGTTTCGCCAGCTGACGCAGGCGAATCTCGAGGATCGCTTCGGCCTGGCGCTCGCTGATGCTGAAGCGCTCCCGCATCACCGGCTTGGGCTTGTCCTCGGCACGGATGATCTCGATGACCTCGTCAATATTCAGGTAGGCCACCAGCAGGCCTTCGAGAATGTGCAGCCGGTCTTCCACCTTCTCCAGGCGATGCTGCAGCCGCCGGCGCACTGTCACCATCCGGAACTGGAGCCACTCGTTGAGCAGGTCATAGAGATTCTTGACCTGCGGGCGGCCGTCATTGCCGATGACGTTGAGATTGACCCGGTACTGCTTCTGCAGATCCGTGGTGGCGAACAGATGGCTCATCAGCCGCTCCACATCCACCCGGTTCGAACGCGGCGTGATCACCAGCCGCGTCGGATTCTCGTGATCGGACTCGTCACGCAGATCCGAGACCATCGGCAGCTTCTTCTGGCGCATCTGCTCGGCGATCTGTTCGAGCACCTTGGAGCCCGAAACCTGGAACGGCAATCCGGTAATGATGATGTCACCCTCTTCCCGTTCCCAGACGGCGCGCATCTTCAGCGCGCCACGGCCCTCGGCATAGAGGCGAATGATATCGTTGCGCGGGGTGATGATCTCCGCGCCCGTGGGAAAGTCCGGCCCCTGGATGTCCTCGAGCAGGTCGTCCAGCGAGGTCCCCGGATCCTTGAGAAGGCGAATGCAGGCACTGGCCACTTCACGAAGATTGTGAGGCGGGATATCCGTACTCATGCCCACCGCAATGCCCGTGGTACCGTTGAGCAGTACGTTGGGCAGGCGCGCGGGAAGCACCTTCGGCTCATCCATGGTGCCGTCGAAGTTGGGCTGCCATTCGACAGTGCCCTGGGCCAGCTCCGCAAGCAGCACTTCCGAATAGGGCGCCAGACGCGATTCGGTATAACGCATCGCCGCGAAGGACTTGGGATCATCCGGCGAGCCCCAGTTGCCCTGCCCGTCCACCAGCGGATAGCGATAGCTGAACGGCTGGGCCATGAGCACCATGGCTTCGTAACAGGCAGAATCCCCGTGGGGATGAAACTTGCCCAGGACATCGCCCACGGTACGCGCGGACTTCTTGTACTTGGCCGTATTCTTGAGCCCCAGCTCGCTCATGGCGTAGACAATACGCCGCTGCACCGGCTTCAGACCGTCGCCGATATTGGGCAGGGCGCGATCAAGGATCACGTACATGGAGTAATTCAGGTACGCGCCTTCCGTGTAATCACGCAGTGAAACCGTTTCGAAGTCTTCAGCCATGGGAATCCGTGTGCCCTACAGGTGATTGATACAGAATGTCGATGTCGTGCCTGCGACGAGGCCAGCGCCTTGATTGATAAAGGAACAAGGGACAAGGAGCAAGGAGCAAGGAGCAAGGAGCAAGGCGTCATATGGGTATTGCCCTGTTCCGGCCGCGGCGCGTTCCGTGCGAGCAGTCAAGGAAGGCGCTTGCGTAGCCTCCCCCTCTCCCCCGGCCCCTCTCCCGCAAGGGGAGAGGGGAGCACCCCCCTCCTTGTCTCTTGCCCCTTGCTCCTTGTCCCTCTTTTTTATTCCACTTCCGCCATATTGCCCTTTTCTTCCAGCCAGGTGCGCCGGTCGCCGGCACGTTTCTTCGACAACAACATGTCCATGATCTGATGGGTGTCGTCGTCGCGAATTTCCAGTTGCACCTCGGCATTGCCCAGCGTGCGATGCCGGCTGCGAACCGTGGGGCCGCGGACCATCAGCGATTGCCACGGGTAATCGCCGGTGCAGGCGTCGAGCGTGGCGACCAGTGCGCCCCAAAACGGATGCCGGGTCGCGGCGAGCG
>SLJS01000232.1 GCA_007135015.1 Alcanivorax sp.
CTGGCCCGGCGATTGCGCCAAACCACTCCTGTAATCGAAGGGAAGAGCGATTACCGGGGCTTTTTCAGAGGGCTCCAGGCACTCTTTTTATGGTGACGTTTACGTTTGCCATGCACTTGCCTGGTCTGGCCGCCGTCAGACGCACATGCTCCTTCAAACGTAGTCCCTGCTACGGTTTCAGTCGCGAGCATGCCTGACGACGACCATCCTCGGCGCGAATTACATGGCATTTGGCGCAATATCCGGCCCAACACCGACCCGCTCCGGCGACTGTGCTTGCAGCACCGCCCCGCCCGGCAGTACAAAGGGAGCTCGGCGGCCGGTGTCCGTAACGCCGGATGTCGGCAACGTGCATGACGCACAGCATCAGGGGAGGGCAGTGATGGCCAGTAATCCGCAACGGTATCGAACGGAAACGGACAGTCTCGGCGAAGTACAGGTGCCGGCGGAGGCTCGCTGGGGCGCCCAGACCCAGCGGGCGGTGGAGAACTTTCCGGTGCTGCGGCCGCTTCCCGCTTCGTTCATTCATGCCGTGGCGCGCATCAAGTGGTGCGCCGCCCGCGTCAACGCGGATCTGGGCCTGCTGGAGCCGACGCAACGGGATGCCATTTGCGAAGCCGCAGACGCAATCATGGCCGGCGAGCACGATGATCAGTTTCCCGTGGACATCTTCCAGACGGGCTCCGGTACCAGCACCAACATGAATCTCAACGAGGTCATTGCTTCGCTCTGCCGCGACCGCGGTGTCGAGGTGCATCCCAATGACCATGTAAACCTGAGCCAGAGCAGCAATGACGTGATTCCCACCGCCATCCATCTTTCCACGGCGGGCGCGCTAACCGGCCGGGTGCTGCCGGCGTTGCGGCAGTTGCAGCGGACGCTGGAAGTGCGGCGCGGCG
Organism: Alcanivorax sp.; assembly: GCA_007135015.1. Classification (GTDB taxonomy): domain Bacteria; phylum Pseudomonadota; class Gammaproteobacteria; order Pseudomonadales; family Alcanivoracaceae; genus SLJS01. The sequence continues at coordinate 900 of SLJS01000232.1, forward strand.
AACTGGACAGGATTGCCAAGACCGGCCGCACCCATCTCATGGACGCCATGCCAGTGACCCTGGGCCAGGAAATAGGCGGCTGGCTTGCCCAGCTGGAGCAGGCCGGCGAGCAGCTCAAGACCGCCCGGGACGGGCTGCTGAAGATTCCCCAGGGCGGCACGGCGGTGGGCACCGGAGTGAACGCCCACACCGAGTTCGCCGCCCGGTTCGCGCGGGTTCTGTCGGAAACCAGTGACCACAACTTCGAGCCCCTGGAGACCGCCTTTGCCGGCCAGAGTGCCATCGACCGGCCGCTGGCCGCTTCCGCCGCCCTGCGTGGCTATGCGACGGTGCTGATGAAGATCGCCAATGATCTGCGATGGATGAACTCGGGGCCCATCAACGGACTCGCCGAGATCCAGCTTCCCGCCGTGCAGCCCGGCTCTTCGATCATGCCCGGCAAGGTCAATCCGGTGATCTGCGAATCCACCTGCATGGTGGCCGCCCAGGTCAGCGGCCTGGACCAGGCGGTGAACATTGCCGCGCAAAGCGGCAACTTCCAGCTGAACGTGATGCTGCCGCTGGTGGCGAACAACCTGCTGGAAATGTCCACCATGCTGGCCGGAACGAGCAGTATTCTTGCCGAACGCGCAATTGCCGGATTCACCGTCAACGAGGAGAATCTGCGGGCCTCGATCAGCCGCAACCCGGTGCTCGTCACGGCGCTGAATCCGGTGATCGGTTATGAAAAGGCGGCCGGTATTGCCAAGAAGGCCTTCGCCAGCGGCCGCCCGGTCATCGATGTGGCCGAGGAACTCACGGACCTTTCCCGTGAAGATCTGGAGTATTACCTCGACCCGGAGAAACTCACACGCGGCGGTCTCTAGCCCGGATATTGCCTGGCAGGCGGGACGCGCCGCGGACCGAACTGGAGCAGGGAAATGAGCGCGAAACTGATTGAACGTACCCCGTCCGCCGAAGACCAGCCCCTGGTGATCGGCTCCATTCTGGAAGCCGGTGTGCGCAATGCGCCGGAACAGGAGATCCTGTACGCGGACCGCAAGCGCATGACCTACCGGGATCTGCAGGAACGCGTCCATCGTCTTGCTTCCGCGCTGACAAAGCTCGGCGTCGGGCCCGGCGACACCGTGGCGGTGATGGACTGGGACAGCCACCGCTACCTCGAGGCATTCTATGCGGTGCCCATGATGGGTGCGGTGTTGCACACCGTGAATGTGCGGCTTTCCCCGGAACAGATCCTGTACACGGTCAATCACGCCGAGGACGACGTGATCCTGATCAATCGGGAGTTCCTGCCCCTGATCGAGGCGATTCGTGACCGCATCGAGACCGTGAAGAAATTCGTGCTCCTCGACGACGGCGATGGCCCGGAAAAAAGCACCGTCGCCACTGACGGTGAGTATGAAACACTGCTGGCTGGCGCCGACCCGGGATTCAGCTTTCCCGAACTCGACGAAGACACCCGTGCCACCACCTTCTATACCACCGGCACCACGGGACTGCCCAAGGGCGTGTACTTCAGTCACCGCCAGCTTGTGCTCCACACCTTTGCCGCACGCGCGGCCATGTCCGGCACCGGTCACGGCCGCTTCAACCAGAACGACGTCTACATGCCCATCACCCCCATGTTCCATGTGCATGCCTGGGGGGTTCCCTTCGTCGCGACGCTGCTCGGCGTCAAGCAGGTCTACCCGGGTCGCTATGAGCCCGAGACGTTGCTCAAGCTCCTGGTGGGTGAAAAGGTGACCTTCTCCCACTGCGTGCCCACCATCATGCAGATGCTGCTGGGCAGCGAAGCCGTCAAAAAGGTGGATCTGTCGAACTGGAAAGTGATCATCGGTGGATCGGCCCTGCCGAAGCCCATGGCGAAGGCCGCCCTGGAGCTGGGGATCGATATCTATACAGGCTATGGCATGAGCGAGACCTGCCCGCTGCTTACCCTGTCGCACCTGATGCCCCACATGGAAGGGTGGGACCTGGACCGCCAGGCCGAAGTGCGCAGCCGAACAGGCCGCCCCGTGCCCATGGTAACGCTGCGCATCGTGGATGAAGACATGAACGACATGCCTCACGATGGCAAGAGCCAGGGCGAAGTGGTGGTCCGCGCACCCTGGCTGACCCAGGGTTACCTCAAGGACCCGGAAAACTCCGAACAGCTCTGGCGCGGGGGCTGGCTGCACACCGGCGATATCGGAGTGATCGACGCAGAGGGTTATCTGAAAATCACCGACCGCATCAAGGACGTGATCAAGACCGGCGGGGAGTGGGTCTCGTCGCTGGACCTGGAAAGCCTGGTGCTGCAGCACGAAGCCGTGGCCGAGTGTGCGGTGATCGGTGTTGCCGATGAAAAGTGGGGCGAGCGCCCCATGGCCCTGGTGGTGAAGAAGCCGGACCATCAGGCGAGCGAGGAAGACATCCGCAAGCTGGTCGCCGACTATGCCGACCGGGGCGTGATCTCGAAATACGGCATTCCCGACCAGGTGAAGTTCGTCGACAGCCTGCCCCGAACCAGTGTGGGCAAGCTCGACAAGAAGGCGATGCGGAGCGAACACGGTAGCTGAACAGGTGCGGCTTCGCCGCGCGAAGATGAGGGACAAGGGGCTGAGGGACAAGGAACAAGGAACAAGGTACAAGGGGCAAGGGGCAAGGTACAAGGGGCAGGCCTACACTATCAGGTAGCCGCGTTTCTTACGGAAAGCTTCACACTGTCGTAGCCTTCCCCCTCTCCCTGTCCCTTGTATATCGCTACAACGGTAGGCTAGAGGAGAGAGCCGGCTCCGGCAGGCCGCCTGTCCCCAGGACCGCAAGAGACCGTGGGAGAGCCTGGACCGCCGGAGCCGAGCTCTCGCCCATAGCTCGAACAGTTGCCAGAGCCTGAAGCTCGTATCCACAAGGCAGAAGCAGGGCGAGAGCGAGCTCTCTCCACCCACCAGTATGCAGCGGGAGGTAGCGATGGCCAAGGCAGTCGGGATTGATGTCAGCAAGGCAATGCTGGATGTCGCTTTCAATGACCGGGCGAAGACGTGGCGCTTTGGGAATGACCCGGAGGGTTGGGCGCAGCTGATCAAGCTCATCGCCCCGGAGAAGCCCAGCAGGATCGTGGTGGAAGCCAGTGGTGGCTATGAGCGGGGCCTGCTCGCGGCGCTGGCTGAGGCGAGGCTGCCGGTCTATTACATCAATCCTCGTCAGGCACGTGATTTTGCTCGCGCGAACGGCGCCCTGGCGAAATCAGAC
>SLJS01000020.1 GCA_007135015.1 Alcanivorax sp.
CGGTGCCGATTCTTCGCGCTGCGAGCAGCGCTCCTACAAGGGCTTTTACGACACCCTCCTGGTGGGAGAGGGGTTGGGGAGAGGGGGCCCTCCAGCCAGGCCGCGAAGACCCTGGACCCCGGCACGGAGCCAGGTTCTTCGCGCCCCGGGGTGCGGCTCCCACAAACGCTTTTGCGACACCCTCACCAGGGGAAAGGGGCTTTTGCGCTACTTCATCAGGTGCTTGTAGATAAAGTTGTGAACACTCCGACCAAAGGGAGGCAGGATATTCCTGGTGGGGTTGAGCCTGCCCTTGCGGTAGACACCCTTGGCCTTGGAAAAGGTCAGAAAACCTTCGTGGCCATGGTACTGGCCCATGCCCGACTCGCCGGTGCCGCCAAAGGGAATGTCATCCACGCCCACATGGGTCATGGCGTCGTTGAGGCAGACGCCGCCGGAATGGGTGTAACGCAGGACATGCTCGCAACGGCCGTTGTCCCAGTCGAAATAGTACAGTGCCAAAGGACGCGGACGGTCATTCACGTAGTCGAGCGCCTCATCCAGGGAGTCATAGGGCACGATCGCCAGCAGGGGCCCGAAGATCTCTTCCTGCATGATCTGCATTTCGTCCGTGACATCCCGGAGCACGGTAAAGGGCATCTTGCGGGTTGCGGAGAAATCCTCTCCGGCGGGGTTGATCTCCTCGATACTCGCGCCCTTCTGCCGGGCATCGTCCAGGTAGCCCTGGAGCCGCCGATACTGGCGCTCGTTGATCACACTGGTCAGGTCCGGATTGTCCACCATGGTCGGATACATCCGGGCGACCTGCTGGCGGAAGGCGGAGGCGAACTCGTCGACCCGGCTGCGCGGACAGAGTACATAGTCCGGCGCCACACAGGTCTGCCCGGCGTTGATGCACTTGCCGAAGGCGATCCGCTCCACCGCATCCTTCATGGGGAAATCGGGCGAGATGATGGCCGGACTCTTGCCTCCCAGCTCCAGAGTGACCGGGGTGAGGTTATCCGCCGCCGCGCGCATTACATGACGGCCGACGGCGGTGGAGCCGGTAAAGAGCAGATGGTCGAAGGGCTGCTTCGAGAACGCGGCGCTGACCTCCATTTCGCCGGTCACCACGGCCACCCGGTTCTCGTCGAAAATTTCGCCGAGCAGTTCCCTGAGCAGTTCCGCCGACTCAGGCGTGAACTCGCTCATCTTGATCATCACCCGGTTGCCCGCCGCCAGCGCGCCGATCATGGGCCCGAGCGCCAGATAGAAGGGATAGTTCCAGGGCACCATCACACCGACCACACCCACCGGCTGATAGACCACCATGGCCGAGCCGGGAAAGTTCACCTGCCCGGCATGGCGCTTCTGCGGCTTCATCCACCGGCGCAGATGCTTGCTGTAGTACTTGATGCCCTCCAGGGTGGTCATGATCTCGGCCAGTTTCGTCTCGTCCGGAGACCGGCTGCCAAAATCCGCCTGCAGCGCCTGCTCAATGCGCGGCAGGTTCCTCAGCAGCTGGGGCTTGATGCGGCCCAGGTGTTCGATGCGCTCCGCCGCAGACGGATAGGGGTGCTCCCGGAATGCCGCACGCTGGGCCTCCAGAATCTGTTTCATGCGATCGATTTCTTCCTGCTCACTGTGCAGGGCCTGGACTTCAGCAACCATCGGACGACTCCTGTAGTGTTTCCGGCCTCGGGCTTCGGGCCGCAAGCTTCGGGCCGGCGGAACCGGGAGCCGCGAAGCGGCCATCCCACAGCCCATGGCAATAGCTACATTCTGTTTACCTTGACCTCCGATTGTTAGAGTAATTACTCTAGGTGTCAATCCACAGACCCGCCACCCGGCATTCTGGCCCCTTATGACCAGCACCCGTGAACGCATCCTCGACACCGCCCTGGCGCTGTTCAACCGCCACGGCGAACGGCGTGTCACCACCAACCATATCGCCGCCGAACTGGCCATCAGTCCGGGCAACCTCTATTACCACTTCCGCAACAAGACCGAGATTGTCTCCGAGCTGTTCCGGCGCTATGAAGCCAGGGTGGAGGCCTTCCTGCAGGTTCCCGTGGGCCGGGCGCTGACCTGGCAGGACAAGGTGGCGTACCTGGAGGCGATCCTCCAGAACATGTGGCAGGCCCGGTTCTTCCACCGGGAACTTGGCCACCTGCTGGACGCGGACGAACATCTGCGCCGGCGCTATGCGGATTTCGCCCGCCGGAGCCTGGACCAGGGGCTGCAGGTCTACTGCGGACTGCGCCATGCCGGGCTGCTGGAAGCCACCGATGAAGAGCTGGAATCCCTGCTGGTCAACACCTGGGTGCTGATCGCCAGCTGGACCGGCTTCGTCCACGCCCTGGTCCCGGGCGAACGCCTGGACGAGGAACTGGACCGCACCCTGCTGCGCCAGGGCATCTACCAGATCATCTGCCTGGAAGCCCCCTATCTTCGCGGCGAGGCGCTGGAGCATCTCGACACCATGAAGGATGCCTATCGCCAGGGAAGCCACTCCACACTGGAGTTGCTGTTTGAGTGAGGGGCAAGGGGCAAGGGCGCCCCTGCGGGGCGCGGTGGTCGGTGCTCAGTCGTCAGTGGCCGGAAAGAAGACGCTCTTTCCCGGATTCACGCACGGGCGCATAAAAACGGCCTGCTCTCCTCCTGGAAAAGGTGTCGCAACACCCTCTACGCAGACAGCTGCGGGAGATACAAGATCCTTTCGCAACACCTTCCCCGCGAAACACGGAAGCATTCGGTAAAGGCTCTTCCCGCTCCGGAGCCATTCCGACCACTGCTTACCGACCGCCGAGCACCGGCCCGAAGGGCCCTCACCCGAAGGGCCCTCACCCGAACCGCTCATTCACCCATACCAGCAGTTCCTTCATTACCTTCTCCACATCCGGCGCATGGTCCTCGCCGAAGGGCGGCTCGAAGTAATGCTCGGCGTCGATTTCCAGAAAGGTCCTGTCCTCACTGGCGATGGACTTCCACATGCGTTTGGCATCTTCCGGATAAATCTCCCGGTCTCGCAGGGCGTTGACCTGCGCCACGGGGCAGGAGATCTGTGCCGCGTTGGTACAGAAATCGGCGTTGGAACTCAGCCCGGACCAGCTCGACAGCCAGGCCGCCGGGGTGAGCACCCGGGCAAAGCCGGTGAACTGGTAGTTCATGAGATCCGGGCGTTCGGAAAACAGCGAGCCGTAACCACGATTGCTCGGATCCAGCGACAGATCCGTGTAATGAAGATTGGCCATGGTGCGGTAAATCACCATCACCGGTTCCAGGGCGGCGCGGCGGCCGATCTGCTGTCGTTCGGCGAAGGAGAGTTTTTCACTGCTGTCCTGATAGAGTGCCTCGGCCTCGCGGGCGTCCCGGATCATGCTGTGGGCCAGGGCATCAAGCCTTTCCACCCGGCGGCGCTGGCCGGCGCGAAAGCGCTCCACGAAGTCTGCACTGTACTGGCTCTCGGCGGGGGGCTCGGCGAAACCGTTGTCCGGGTTGTACATGTCCAGTTCCGGGTTGCTGAGCAGGGGCTGATCTTCGTCCACCACCGCGGGGTCGATGGAATGAAGAATGATCTGGCCCTCTCCCGGGTGGGCACTGACCGCCAGCAGGGCATCGGCGGGAACCATCTGAGCTTTCGCCAGTCTGGTGGGCTTGCCGGCCGGATCCCGTTCGATGCGTTCCTCCGGCGGCTTCTCCGCCTGGGCCTGATAGAAGGCAAACAGCGATCCCCCGCCGGAGTTGCCGAACAGAATGACCTTCTCGGCCCCCTGCTCACGCAGGTGCCGCACCCCGGCGGCTACATCCAGGATCAGTTCCTCGTGGACTGCGGTGATGTCGTTGTTCACACATCTGGTCCCCAGGCCCAGCACCCGGATGCCGGCTTCCAGCAACGGCGGAATGCAGTAGTGACGGCTGAAGTCCGCGCGCGGATGCATCACGAGCACACCGATTTTTCTGTCCCGGCTCGCGGCGGGGCGATAATGCAGTCCGGAAACCCAGCGCCGGTCCGGGCCCTGGATATGCACAGGCTCGACCTGTGCATCAGCGGGCAGCTCGCCCCGGTAATTGAACGGCATCCCCAGCCAGTACGTCTTCGA
>SLJS01000154.1 GCA_007135015.1 Alcanivorax sp.
CAACGGTAGAAGGTGCCGACCATGGGAGAGCGCACCTGGTGTCCGCTCGGCAGCGCACTTTCGGAGCCCCCGCCCGATGGCTCGGGTTGCGGCTGAGCCTGTTGCTGGGGCTGCGGGGCGGCCGGCGGTGCGTACTGCGGAGCCTGTTGGCCATGATGTGAGCCGCCGCGGTTGATGCGCACGGACTCTTCACCCTCGTGGATTTCCAGCTCCTCGATTCCGGATTCCTCCAGCAGTTCGATGAGCTTCTTGATCTTGCGTATGTCCATGTCCAGGTCCTGTCAGTCAGTTCTGTTCTGCTCTGTTCAGTGCCGCATCCAGTGCCAGGCGGTACCCGTCCGCACCCAGTCCGAGAATCACCCCCTCGGCGATATCGGAGAAGAACGAAGTCCGCCGGAACTCTTCGCGTTGATGGGTATTGGAAAGATGCACCTCGATAAAGGGGATGCCCGTGGCCAGCAGCGCGTCGCGCAGGGCAATGCTGGTGTGGGTGAAGGCCGCCGGGTTGAACAGGATGTAGTCGACGCCTTCCGACGGGGCGCTCTGGATGCGCTCGACCAGTTCGTATTCGGCGTTGCTCTGCAGGTGCTGCAGGTGGTGGCCGCGTTCACGGGCCTGGCGGAGAAGATCCTCGTTGATCTGCTCCAGGGTCACATGGCCATAGGTCTGCGGCTCCCGCGTACCCAGCAGGTTCAGGTTGGGCCCGTGCAGTACCAGTATGGTGGCCAATGTCCCTTTCCCCCAGGAAATGCCGTGAAAAGACACGATCCGGTGCGAAAAGCACCCTATCGGGACCGAATCCCGTTTGATGGCGCCATAGTAGGGATAAATGGCCGGTGAGAAAAGGTGTTTACACCTTTGGTTACAAGACCGGCGCCGGGGCGGCGGTCGGTAGTCGGTTTGCGGTGGTCAGTCCGGATAATGGCGACAGGGGCCGCTGACCACTGGCACTACAGGGCCCGGAATACCCGCCGGTCCAGGTGCTCGAGAAAGCCTTCCGGGCCCACCTCGCCAAGCACCCGGCTGTCGGGAATTTCCTCACCCTCGCCGGTGAAGAACAGCAGGCTGGGCAGGCCCAGCACTTCATAGCGGCTCATGATGGACTGGTTTTCCCGGGTGATGCGGGTCACGTCGGCACGCACGAGCAGGAAATCACGCTCTTCCATGGCCGAGAGCACGCGTTCATCGCTGAGGGTGTTTTCTTCCAGCACATGGCAGGAGACGCACCATTCGGCAAAGAAGTCCAGCAGCACCGGCCGCCCGTCGCGCCTGGCTTCCTCCATCACCGACTCGAGCGAGTCGCTGCCGCGGACGGTGACGAAGGCGCCACTCTCTTCAATGCCGTTGGTGCTTTCTGCGGCGGGGCGCTCGCCCAGTCGCTCCAGCGGCTGGAGCGGGTCGGTGCCGCCACCGGCCGCGCCCACCACCATGACGCCGCCATAGAGCGCGAGCACCAGCGCCACGCCCCGGCGCAGACGGGACAGACCCGCTGCGGCGGGTTCCAGCGCACCAAGCTGGATGCCGTAGACCGCAATCAGCATTCCGTAGAGGCCCAGTGTCAGGCTGTCGGGGATGATCCGGTCCAGCAGCCAGATCGCGACGCCCAGCATGACGACGCCGAAAAAGCGCTTGATCTGCTCCATCCAGGGCCCTGCGCGGGGAAGCAGGTGGCTGCCGCCGGTACCGTAGGCAATCAGGGGCGTGCCCATGCCCAGCGCCAGGGTGAACAGTGTCATGGCGCCCACCGCCATGTCGCCGCTGCCCGCCACATAGATCAGCGCGCCGGCCAGGATGGGGGTGACACAGGGTGAGACCACCAGCCCGGAGATCGCGCCCAGGACCGCGGAGCCGCCCAGCGAGCCGCCGCCGGGGCCGGACCCGCTCAGGCGGTTGCGCAGGGCCGCCGGCAACTGCAGGTTGAACAGGCCGAACATGGCCAGCGCCAGCAATATGAAGATCACGGAGGAAGTGATGATGGCCGCGGGCTGCTGGAGCCAGAACTGCAGGTTCACCCGGGCGCCGAAGGCCGCCACCAGCAGCCCGGCAACGGTATAGGGAATCGCCATGCCCAGTACATAGGCGCTGCTCAGGGTGAAGCCACGCAGGGCGGTGGGCCGGCTCTGGCCGGCCAGGATGCCCGAAAGAATGGGCACCATGGGAAATACACAGGGCGTGAAGGCCAGCAGCACGCCGCCAAGGAAAAACAGTGCGGCAACCATGAGCAGGCTGCTGTCTTCCACCCAGCGCGAAAAGGCACCCGCGTCACCGGAACCCAGGGTGGCAAGGAAGCCCCGGTCCCGGTCGGGCGGTTGCGTGCCGTCGCCCGCCATGGCCAGATCCGCCGCCTCGACGAAGGAAACCGGCAGCTCGGCCCGCTGTGGCGGATAGCACAGCACATCCTTGAGACAGCCCTGGTACTGCACCTCCAGTACGGTTTCCGTCAGGGGAACCGAATCCATCGGCAGTGACAGCTCCAGCTCGTCGAAGAAAACCTCCACCCGGCCGAAGAATTCGTCCCTGAGCTCCCTGCCTTCCGGAGGCTCGAAATCGGCAAAGTCATTGAGTACGTTGCCGGATTCGTCCAGCAGCCGGAACGCCAGGTTGTGTTGATAGACGTAGACGTCGTCCAGCATGCGGAAGGTCACCCGGACGGACTGGGTGTCCGTGTCGGCGCGGGCGTCAACCTTCATCGCTTCTTGTGCCGGGGGTATTTCCTGCTGTCGCGACAGGGGGTTGTCGCCCCGGTCGAACAGTGCCATGGCGGGGTTCGCCGCCAGCAGCACAAGCAGAAGAATGCTGAATCGCATCATGGCAGGTTCCGGAAAGAACTTCGTTTGCACAGGCTGTCAGGGATGCCTTGGGCCTCGCCGTGTTGCCGCATTGTTCCGGACCCATGGACCGCCGGGCGGCCGGAAGGTTCTGTCCATGCCTGGTCCGTGCCCCGATCCCGCGTGCGCCGGAAACTGCCACAGGATAACAGACCGGGCCGGCGGGAGCAGTTTCTGTGTGGGAATCCCCACCAGAGCCTCGGGTCTCTGCTATATTCGGTGCAAACGGGAGTCCGGAGTACAAGAAATGTCCCGAGTGGCGCGTTTTTTTCAGCGGGCGGGGGATGTCCTGCTGTCCGCGGGGGGGCGGCGCTGGTGGCGAACCCTGGGCTGGGCCCTGGTGGTGCTGCTGGCGCTCAATGTGGTGGTGAGCTGCTACTGGAGCCGCGAGCCCGCCGTGTTCGAGGTGGACGAACGGGCCGAGGTGGAAGGCGAACTGCTTGCCGGCACCCTCCTGCGGGTCACCGAAACCCTCTGGGAGAAACCCGGCGGTTACCTCAGCAATGATCTGCTGCCCCATCGTCTCTGGCTGATCCGCATGCCCAACTGGGAGCAGGGCGTACTGGCCCAGTCCCGGGACCTGGTCCGGACACTGGAGCGTGATCTGGCCCGGCCGCCCGGCAACGAAGGGGACCTGGATGACGATCTCACCCGGGCGCGCTCCCAGCTGTTCTTCGACGCGCACAGCTGGGCCATGCCCAATTCCCGGCGCGAGTTCGAGCGGGGCACCCGAGCCCTGCGGGCCTGGCTGGAGCGCCTGCGTGACGGCGCGGATGATACGTACTTCCACCACCGGGACACGCAAGCGCTGGACGCCTGGCTCGCCGAGGTGGAGCATCGTCTCAATGACCTGTCCCTGCGGCTGAGCCAGAGCGTGGGCCGGCCGGTGGCGTACACGAGAATGTCCGAGGATCACGACGGCGAGGAAACGGAGAAGACTCCGCGCATGCAGGTGGGCGCGATCTTCTACGAGGCCCGGGGAAGTGCCTGGGCGCTGCTTCACCTGATGCAGGCCATGGAGATCGAGTTTGCCGACCTGTTGCACCGGCATCGCGCCGAAGTGCCGGTCCGGCGGCTGATTCGGGAACTGGAGGCGACCCAGCAACCGGTTCGCAGCCCCATGATCCTGAACAGCTCCGGCTTCGGCATGCTGGCCAACCACTCGCTGGTGATGGGCAACTACATTTCACGGGCCCAGGCGGCGGTGGTGGAACTGCGGCTGGCGTTGGAGTAGCGCCGCGCTGGCGCG
>SLJS01000043.1 GCA_007135015.1 Alcanivorax sp.
CGGAAGGGGTAGCGCTCCAGTGCTTCGTCAATCGTATCGTTGATGGAGTGCCGGGAAAAGTTAGCATTTGTAATGGTGGACTGCGCGGCACTGAGCAGGAGCATGTCGATCACAGTGTTGGCATAATTGACTTCGTCGACAATGATTTCGGCCGAATCCTCCAGGTCCTCCAGTCTGGGAGCACGTATGGGCCTGACATCAAGGTTTGCGTAACGGGCCTTGGTGTAGCCATCCATCAGCGCGGGAAGATAGTTCCGCAACGCGGTTGCCGCTCCCCGTATGCCCAGAAGGGGTGTGCGCAGCTCGTGAGCGATATTCCGCCCCATGGTTGCATAGGCGTTCATCTTCTCCTCTTTCACCATGTTGGCGGTGTAATTGAAGATGTTGCCGGCAACGATCACGAATATATAGATGGGAAGCTGTACAAGATAGTCTCCGTGCAGGGCGGTATCCCCGGTCATGGCGAGGTAGAAAAGCCAGGCGAGCAGAAATCCAGCGGCGGCCATGACTGCCACCATGAGCCAGTCATAGATCACCAGGACAAGAAGAAACAGTGCCGCCATGGTCGACATGCTCCAGACCAACGACATGTCGTTGCGAAGAAGCATGTAGGTAAAGAAGAACGGAAGCCCGTAAATCAGCACGACCAGCCAGTACAGGGTGAACCACTGTTGCAGTCTCTCCGGCCAGTAGCGGTAGAGCAGAAGCGGCAGGAACAGTAGCGTTCCGATCAGCCGCAGCCAGAGGTTTTCGTACGGCTGGGGGAAGAGTTCGGCCCAGACATAGTAATACAGCGGATAACCCACGGTGCCCAGAAACCCGACGAGCGTGGCATTGTGCCGGGAATAGTGTGCACTCTGCTCAATGGAATAGCGCAGTCTGTTGAGAAACAGGCTTGCCCAGCCCCGTATCGTTCTCATCAATCAGAGGTACTGCCAATCAGGGCGCATGCGGTCACGCTGGTTCAGTCTTCCTCGAGAAAGCGAAGAAGTGCTCCGCGCTGGGCGGGGCTGAGTCGGGCAAAAAGGAACAGCAGGCGGGCCTGTTCGTCACTGCCGCCCGGCTGATCGCGAACCGCACTGAGCGCGGGCTCGCTCCGGATCCCGGGATGCCTCTCCGCTTCGTCTCCGGCACCGGACTGCGAAAGGCTCTGCTCCAGGCGTGAGACGATCTCGGAGTTCATGCTTCGGTGGTTGCGGCTGGCCACTTCCGCGATGCGACCGCGCATGCCCTGGGGCAGGCGCACCACGAACTTCTCAACATCACTTCCGGGCTGTGTTGCAGGCTTCTTCTGGTTCATGGTCGTACTCTCATTTGCAGTTGCACTTGCTCTTGCGGTTTCCCAATCCGGGAAAACTCGATGATGGCAGGCTAATCTCAGGTGCCGATTGAGTCCGGTTCGGTTTGCCCAACATAGCATATTGGCGGTCTGTCCGGGGAGGGCGCGCCCATTTTATTGTTGAACGGTCGTATGAATGGAATGGGTCGCGGGTCCCGGTCCGCAAGGAAAAGGGGCCGTGGCACTCCCTGGGGGGGGAATCCCCCCCCAGGAGGGTGTCGTAAAAACCCTTGTAGGAACGCTGCTCGCAGCGCGAAGAATCTGGCACCGTGCGGAATCCGGGGTTTTCGCGCTGCAAGCAGCGCTCCTACAGATGCCATGAGACCCTTTTGCGACACCCCCCCAGGGAGTGCAGGGTCGGTCAGAACTGGTCTTCTTCGGTGGAGCCGGTCATGGCGGTGACCGATGACAGGCCTCCCTGGATCACGGTGGTCATGTCGTCGAAATAGCCGGCCCCAACTTCCTGCTGGTGGGCGACAAAGGTGTAGCCACGCTCCGCCGCGGCGAACTCGGGCTGCTGCACCTTTTCTACATAGTGTTTCATGCCCTCGCCGCGGGCATAGTGCCAGGCCAGATCGAACATGCTGTACCACATGTTGTGAATGCCGGCGAGGGTGATGAACTGATACTTGTAGCCCATCTCGCTGAGTTCCTGCTGGAACTTCGCAATGGTGGCGTCGTCCAGGTTCTTCTTCCAGTTGAACGAGGGCGAACAGTTGTAGGCCAGCAGCTGGTCCGGGTATTCCTTTCTGATCGCCTCGGCGAACCTTTTTGCCTCGTCCAGATCCGGCGTTGCGGTTTCACACCAGAGCAGATCCGCGTAGGGCGCGTACGCCAGCCCCCGGGCGATTGCCTGGTCGATGCCCGCCTTCGTGCGGTGGAAACCCTCGGCGGTGCGCTCGCCGGTCAGGAAAGGTCTATCCTGTTCATCCACGTCATTGGTCAACAGGTCCGCGGCATTGGCGTCGGTGCGCGCCAGCACGATGGTGGGGGTGCCCGCCACGTCGGCCGCCAGCCGGGCTGCCACCAGCTTCTGCACGGCCTCCCGGGTGGGCACCAGGACCTTGCCGCCCATGTGACCGCATTTCTTCACGGCGGCGAGCTGATCCTCGAAATGCACGCCGGCGGCACCGGCGCGGATCATGTGTGTCATCAGCTCATAGGCATTGAGTACACCGCCGAAGCCCGCCTCGGCGTCGGCCACGATGGGGGCGAAATAGTCCACCCACTCCCTGTCGCCGGGGCGGGCGCCGTTGCGCCACTGGATCTGGTCGGCGCGACGGAAGGCGTTGTTGATGCGGTTGACCACGGTGGGTACTGAATCCACCGGGTACAGGGACTGGTCCGGATACATGGTCTCGCCGGTATTATTGTCCGCGGCCACCTGCCAGCCGGATAGATAGATCGCTTCGATGCCGGCCTTGACCTGCTGGACGGCCTGACCGCCGGTCAGCGCGCCCAGGCAGTTCACATAGCCCTTTTTCGCGCCGCCGTTGACCAGCTCCCAGAGACGCTCTGCGCCGCGGCGGGCGAGGGTGTTGTCCTCCCTGAGGGAGCCGCGCAGGCGCACCACGTCCTCGGCCGAGTAGGGCCGTGCGACCCCTTTCCACCGCGGATTTTCCTTCCAGTCCTTCTCGAGGGCCCTGATTTCCTCTTCGGGGTTGTAGTCACCGATATCCATGACAGCCTCCTTTTCCGCATTCGTCTGACTCCTGGAAGACAGAATAGAAGAGCTGGCATAATCAACCAAATTTATATGTTGGATTGTCAGTATTTTCCTTATGAATATATCGAGCGTGGATCTCAACCTCCTGAAATACCTGGATGTGCTGCTGCGCGAGCAGAGCGTGACCCGGGCCGCCGAGCAGCTGGGCATTACCCAGCCCGCCATGAGCAACGGGCTCAAGCGCCTGCGCCAGCTGTTCGGGGATCCCCTGCTGATCCGCACCTCCGAGGGCATGACCGCCACGGAACGGGCCCAGGAGCTGCGGCCGCTGGTACGCCAGGTACTGGCCCAGACCGAGTTGATGCTCACCCCGGACGAGGTGTTTCGTCCCGAGGCCAGCCGCCGGGTGTTTCGCATCATGACCAGCGACTACGCGGAGGCCACCCTGGTGCCGCGGATCGTGCGGCGCCTGCGCCGGGAGGCGCCCCAGGTGGTACTGGATTTTCTCACGCCTTCGGACGTGAGTTATGCGGACATGGAGCAGGGGCGGGTGGACATGGCCATCAACCGCTTCAACGAGATTCCCGGCTCCTTCCATCAGGTCACCCTCTGGCGGGATGCCTTTTCCTGCCTGCTCAATCGCGACAATCCCATCGCGGACGGTTTCGACCTGGATGCCTACCTTTCCGCCCAGCATATCTGGGTGTCCAAGACGGGCTTTGGCGTCGGCTTCGGCATGAACCCGGACAAGCTGGGTGGGCTGGGCTGGATCGATCAGGCGCTGATGCGCATCGGCAAGGCCCGTCGCATTTCCATCTTTACCCGGCATTACCAGATGCCGGCCCTGCTGGCGATGAACAATGACCTGGTGGCCACGCTGCCGCAGCGAATCGCCAGGATGCAGGCGCGCAATCCGGACCTTCTGATCAAGGAGCCGCCCTTCGAGATTCCTGCCTTCGAGCTGAAGATGGCCTGGTCGCCCATGCTCCATCACAACACCGCGCACCGCTGGCTGCGCAGGCTGATCCAGGAAGAGGCGGAAGAAATCGCCATGGCCGATAAATAGCGCCG
>SLJS01000055.1 GCA_007135015.1 Alcanivorax sp.
AATGTTGCCATCGCACGAAATAGTGATCCGGGTCATCGTCACGGTATTCGCCTTCACTCCGGCCGGGAGCATAATGGCGAACACCGGGTGGTTTCCGCAGCACCCCTCAGCGCAAAACTGTGAAGTCAGCGAGGCAACGATGAGCACGATGAAGGCAGCGGTATTCGTCAAACCGGGACGTATCGAGATCCAGGAGAGGCCGATTCCGGAAATCGGCCCCACGGACGCGCTGATGCGTGTTACCACCACAACCATCTGCGGCACCGATGTGCATATTCTCAAGGGAGAGTACCCGGTGGAGCCGGGCCGGATCGTCGGCCACGAGCCCGTGGGCGTGATCGAGAAACTGGGCGCCGCGGTCACCGGCTATGAAGTGGGCCAGCGGGTCATCGCCGGCGCCATCACCCCCTGTGGGCAGTGCCATGCCTGCCTGGAGGGCATTTCCGCCCAGTGTGGCGGCAAGGCCATGGGCGGCTGGAAACTGGGCAATACCATCGACGGCTGCCAGGCGGAATATGTGCGAATCCCCGACGCCCGCGCCAACCTTACGCTGATCCCTGACGGCCTCAGTGATGAGCAGGTGCTGATGTGCCCCGACATCATGAGCACCGGATTCGGCGGTGCCGAAAGCGGCCACGTTCGCATCGGCGACACCGTGGCGGTCTTCGCCCAGGGACCCATCGGGCTATGCGCCACCGCCGGCGCCAAGCTCATGGGCGCCACCCGCATCATGGTGGTCGACAGCGTACCGGAAAGGCTGGAAATGAGCCGGCACCTGGGCGCGGACATCACCATCAACTTCCGCGAAGAGGACCCGGTGGAAGCCATCCTGCGTCACACGGACGGAAAGGGCGTCGACGTGGCCATCGAGGCACTGGGCCTGCAGGAAACCTTCGAGTCCTGCCTGCGCATACTCAAACCCGGCGGCACCCTGTCCAGCCTGGGCGTCTATTCCGGCAAGCTTTCCATGCCCCTGGAGGCCATCGCCGCCGGGCTGGGTGACCACCACATCGTCACCACCCTGTGTCCCGGCGGCAAGGAGCGCATGCGGCGCCTGATGGAAGTGGTGGCGTCCCACCGGGTGGATCTCACCCGCATGGTCACGCACCACTTCCGTCTGGACCAGATCGAGGAGGCCTACGAGCTGTTCTCGAACCAGCGTGACGGCGTACTGAAGGTCGCGATCAAGCCCTGAGCCCGGCAGGCTGATGTAAAAACTCCCGGGCTGGCCGGCCCGGCAACGCGCCAAGCCGCTGATTTCAAAGTATATTCACGTACGAAATGATGAGTATACGAAATATTGATTTCGCTTATGGCCAGGCGCGGGGCTAGAATGCGCAGCCCATGTGGTTCCGGCCCCTTTCCCGCCAGGAAAACGCCGGCCCCTGTCTTCAATGCTCAACCCTAAAGGATCAGACATGTCTCAATACAAACAGGACATCGACAAGATCTCTTCGCTGGTGGCTTCGAACAAGACCTGGCACAAGGTCGACCCGGAGTCCGCTGTTCGCATGCGCCTGCAGAACCGCTTCAACACCGGCCTGGACATCGCCCGCTACACCGCCGGCATCATGCGCCAGGACATGGCTGATTACGACAAGGACACGTCGCAATACACCCAGTCGCTGGGTTGCTGGCACGGTTTCATTGGCCAGCAGAAGATGATTTCCATCAAGAAGCACTTCGGCAACACCAAGAAGCGCTACCTCTACCTGTCCGGCTGGATGGTCGCCGCCCTGCGCTCCGAATTCGGCCCGCTGCCCGACCAGTCCATGCACGAGAAGACTTCCGTGCCCTCGCTGATCGAGGAGCTCTACACCTTCCTCAAGCAAGCGGACGCCTGGGAACTGAACCACCTGTTCCGTTCGCTTGACGAAGCACGGGAAAAGGGCGACAGCAAGGCGGAAGCCGAGATCATCGACAAGATCGACAACTTCGAGACCCACGTTGTGCCGATCATTGCCGACATCGACGCAGGCTTCGGCAACCCGGAAGCCACCTACCTGCTCGCCAAGAAGATGATCGAGGCGGGTGCCTGCTGCATCCAGATCGAGAACCAGGTTTCCGACGAGAAGCAGTGCGGTCACCAGGACGGCAAGGTCACCGTGCCCCATGCCGACTTCCTGGCCAAGATCAACGCCGTGCGCTATGCGTTCCTGGAGCTGGGCGTCGACGACGGCGTAATTGTTGCCCGTACCGACTCCCTGGGCGCTGGCCTGACCCAGAAGATCGCCATGACCAATGAGCCGGGCGACCTGGGCGACCAGTACAACAGCTTCATCGATGGCGAGGAGATCGCCAAACCGGAAGACGTGAACAACGGCGACGTGGTCATCAAGCAGGAAGGCAAGCTGATCCGGCCGAAGCGTCTGGCCAGCGGCCTGTTCGAATTCAAGAAGGGCAGCGGCTTTGACCGGGTGGTACTGGACTGCATTACCAGCCTGCAGAACGGCGCCGACCTGCTGTGGATCGAGACCGAGAAACCCCATGTCGGCCAGATCGCCGAGATGGTCGATGCCATCCGCAAGGAGGTGCCCGACGCCAAGCTGGTCTACAACAACAGCCCGTCGTTCAACTGGACGCTCAACTTCCGCCAGCAGGTGTATGACGCCTGGAAGGAAGAAGGCAAGGACGTGTCGCAGTACGATCGCGCAGCGCTGATGGACGAGAAGTACGACAGCACCGAGCTGGCCAAAGTAGCCGACGAGTGGACCCGCGACTTCCAGGCCAAGGCATCGCGCGAGGCAGGCATCTTCCACCACCTGATCACCCTGCCCACCTACCACACCGCAGCCCTGTCCACGGACAACCTGGCCAAGGGCTACTTCGGTGAGGAAGGCATGCTGGCCTACGTGGCGGGCGTTCAGCGCCGCGAGATCCGCGAAGGTATTGCCACCGTGAAGCACCAGGACATGGCCGGTTCCAACATCGGCGATGACCACAAGGAGTACTTCTCCGGTGATGCCGCGCTGAAAGCCGGCGGCAAGGACAACACCATGAACCAGTTCTGATTACTGGGAACGGTTAGTCCGGAACGAGAAAAGGGCGGGTCTTCCCGCCCTTTTTTCTTTCTGAACCGCCGGAGCAGTGCTCAGCCATCGCCGATGACAAACCCCTGGCGGGGGAAGTGCACATGCACCACGCCGGTCTCCGGTGTCTCCCTGCGAACAATCCAGCCCGAGTCTGTCTGCGAAACCAGTTCTCCCGTCACCGGAGTCCGCCCGTAGTCATCCGGGCAGATTGAGACCTCCTTCCCGACGTTCGGATCATCATTTCCATCATCCACTGTTCCCGGCTCGCTTTCGCGCGCAATCTCCAGAGCCTCTTCAGGCCTGATCTCGCGCGGATTGCCATGACCGAAAGCGGCGATCCGGTCCATCCAGGCAGTCACCCGGGGAAACGCCTCCAGCTCATGGCGACGAGTCAGTTTCCGCACGAACCAGAGCCCGTGATAGGCCGCAAAGTCGCCGATATTGGGCCGATCCCCGAACAGGAAGTCCTGTTCCAGCATCTGCTCCAGGCGCTCCAGATGTGTCCGTACGTGCCGCCGGGCATTCTTCGGGGACACGCCACGGGTCCGCGCACCCGCGGCCATAAGCAGACGGTCCCAGATCAGACGCAGGGTTTTCCACAGGGACAGCCCGCCCGCGGCCTTGCGGTTAAACCCCGGACCGATGGTGGACATCACGCAGGCCAGGAATATGGTCAGGTCCACATCGCGCACGAAGTCCCGCACCGGCTGGCCGCAACCTTCCAGCGCCAGTTCCGCCCGCCCGCTACGCCGGGCAATCTCCGCCGTAATGGTGCGTGTATCGCAGAACACATCGGAGCCGCTCTGCGCCACCGGAATCCTGCGATAGCCCCCCGCGAGCGGCGCCAGCCCCGGCCGCGGCGGCATCTCCGAGGTCTTCACGGAAAGCCAGTCCAGCCCGGTATAGCCGAGCATGACCCGGATCTTCTCGGAAAACGGAGACAGGTCATAGTGATGCAGGATCAGAGGGGCCCGGGCCATGTGTTCTCCATTTTTCAGACAGCTGGAAACCGGGGCCCAGCTTACCCGCCCGGATAAGGGATACCAACCTTGCCCGGCAATGGGCCACGGCTGCAGAAATCAGCCCCTGATCCGGGACAGGCACAAACCCCGGAGTTCTGGACAGGCACTATTTCCGCGCGTTCCGCGCGGGCGAGGTTCGGGACAGGCACAAGTTCCGATCAGGGCAAGGGGCAAGGGGCAAGGAGCCAAGCAGTTCGCTACCGGTTTCAGTGCCTGTCACCGAATATCCGGCGTGCGGTTTTTTGTGCCTGTCCCGGTTTTTGTTTGTGCCTGTCTCCAACTAGACCCTACGAATCTGGTACCGAGAGGCCTGGGGGGCAGTAAGAAATATTGGTCATTCCGATGCGAGGCATCGGCCAACCCCTTGAAGGAGCGTCCTTTCAGCCTTATAAACCGGGGCGCCGGGCCCAGTTGCAGGGTCTGAATGGAGTAGCAAGGCCAGGGCAAATGCAGGGCCGCTTATGCGAAGGATCTATTTTCTTCTCCCCGATGTGAATACTGCTCGCACGCTGGTCCGGGAACTTGAGGAGCAGGGCTTTTTTCGCAGTCAGTTGCATCTTGTGACCGGCAGCGCCGGAACCGGCCACTTGGTCGCCCGTTCGATTGCGGAGGAAGAGTCCGATGCCGCACGCATTGTCACGCAGGGCTCTCTCGTGGGCGCGGGCGTCGGATTGCTGATCGCACTGATGCTGGTGTGGGTGCCGGAGCAGGGACTCGGGCCCGACGTAATTGCCCTGGTGACCCTTACAGCGGTGGGCGCCGGTCTTGGCGCCTGGCTTTCCACCGTGATCGGCGGAAAGCATTCCGGACAAATTGGCGCCCGGACTGACCCGGAAACCGACGATGCCTGGACGCTGATGATGGTGGATGTTTCCCCCGGCGAGGTGGATGACTGCCGGGAGCTTGTTGTCCGCCGTTATCCGCAGGCCCAGGCACTGCGCATCCGTCGATTGCCTTCCGTGCCCGGCCAGCCAGGAGAATCGGGTACCAAATAAGGCAGCTCCGGATATTTCACCAGAGCGCTCACATAACCGAAAGCCTCATGGTACAGACTGTAACACCCGCCGCCCCTACTTTTCCTTGAGCCTGCCCACCAGCATCGGTTCGAGCATTCTTTCCGCACGGCGACTGTGGGGCCGGCCATAACCCTTGGTCTCCCAGGCTTCGGTGCTTTCCCTGCCACACCATTCGTACATCACTTCCGGGTCCGTGGGATGATCGGGAATGTAATCGGTCACGTCATACACCTTGCCGTCGATAGCGTTCCAGCAACTGTCCTCGTGGTCATGCCTGGCAAGCTCTTCCATGGTGATCTCCGCCAGCACATCCTCCTGCTGTGCCTGCGTCTTCGGCTCCTGCGCGCGCTCGCCGGAGGCAATGCCGGAAACGGCAAAGAGCGTGGCCATGGAAGCCCAGAATGCAACAAAAACGGTATAGGCCAACTTGTTCACAGGAAACTGAACTCCTCTGTATGAATGCGCCGGCGCGGCACGCCCAACTCTCGCCCAATACTGCAGACAATACGAATCAGGGGCAAGGGACCACAGACATACCAGTCCCGTTGCGCTGCGTCGGCATAATGGTTTTCGATAAAGGCGCGCGTCAGCGACCCCTCGTCGACGAAATAGTGCACATCCACCCGAAACCCGGCTTGCTCACCAGCGATTTCACGAAGTTCATCGAGAAAGTACGCCCGGGACGGATCATTGGCACAGTACAGCAGCTGCGTATCGCCCCAGGAATCATTCCGGCGTATGGCCCGAGCCGCGCTGACAAAGGGGCTGATCCCGATACCACCGCCGATCCAGAGCTGCGGCCGGGCTCGCAGGCGCTCCGGGAAGAAATCGCCATAGGGCCCCTCCACCCGGGCCCGGCTCGGCACCTGCACGCGCTGCAATGCACCGCTGGCATCGCCCAGGTCCTTGATGGCGATACGCAGGCTGTCCTCGCCGGGCGCCGAACTGATGGTATAGGGATGCTCCTCCTTACATCCGGCTTCCAGTTGCAGGTCCAGCGGCGTCAGATACACGAACTGACCGGCCTGATATTCGGCAATGGGCTTGCCCAACGCTTTCAATGAAAGCTCCACCACCCCACTGGCCAGCGGGACGCAATCGCGGATTTCATAGTCACGGCGCAGCAAGGTCCGCGCCACCGTGGCCCGCCAGATGAAAACCACCAGGGCCAGCCCACCCAGTCCGCCCCAGAGCACCAATTCCCACGGCGGTGCAACGCTGCGCGTCAGGGCAACGGTGTGCACAAGGCCGCCAAGCAGCGCAATCCCCGACAGAAAATGGATCCCTTTCCAGCGCTGATAATCCGGCTGCCCGAAAAGCTGAAAACTCGGCGCCAGAAACACCATCATCGCAACCAGGGCCAGCCAGCCCAGCCACATCGCCCAGTCGCCCGCCGGCGGCACCAGCACCTGCGCCATGACCCCGTGCCCGGCGGGCAGCGCGGCCAGCGCCATCAGCGGCGGATGCAGAAGAACCAGCACGAACGCGGCCAGCCCGAGCCGGTGATGAAGGATCCACATCTCGACCAGCCCGCCGAAAGGCCTGTCCAGCCCCGGTATCCGGAAACTCAGCAGGCCCGAGACCAGCATGCACGCCAGCCCGGCCGCCCCGGCGACACGTCCCAGCCAGCCATACCAGGCACCCATACTGTCGGGCCAGCCCAGCGCCACGCCGATCCAGACCGCAACCGCCACGGGAATCAGCACGGCCCCCTGTGAACCTCTCGACATGGTCGCCTCCTCCTGCTCCATTGCCCCGCCCCCGAGACCGGCCCCGGCACGACAGGGTAATGGGCATGGATACCGCAGTTCACGCAGCCAGTAAACAGACACCAGTCAATACTTCGTCGATAAGGGAGTGAACAGCCTCGGGCTGCCGGTGTCCAGGCGGCATCTCTCGCCCAATCCGTGCAATTCGCCCGTCGACCCTGGCCGCCACTGAAGCCGCAGCAGGCGCTGCCGCCAGAATAGCCGGCCAACATGACCGTTTTCCGGACCAGGCTTGTCGAAGACGTTACTCTCCTTTAGATTGGAACGATCCCGCATCGTCGGGCGGCTCGTCCGCCCGACAGAGGGGAACACCGGTGAGAATCCGGGGCTGTCGCGCAACGGTGTGGTGGACAGAGTCCACCGAGCCCGAATACCTCCGCGGGATGTGACTGGAGCCTTCGCGTAAAGGGTCAACGGTCGGATTCGGGCAGCCTCTCCTTGTACAACAAGTCTGTGTACAACAGCTTTTGTACAGCAACCGCCCCTCCCGCCACTCTTCCTCCGCGTTGGCTTCTCCATGGACCGATACAGGGGAGAAACCCGATGATGCAATCCACCCGTTCTTCCACAGCGCCCGGTTCAGCAACCGCATCCGAAGTCTCCGGCCGGAGCGACGGACACCTGGACATGCTGGTGCTGGAAAGCCGCCTCAGCGAAAGCGCCCGGCATCTGCTCGAGGCCATGGGAGTAAGCATTCGCCCGGTGCGCTGGCAGGACGTGGCCGGCCCGCGCGTGGTACGCCTGCTGGCGCCGGAGACCCGGCCCCGGCTTTACTGGATGGACTCGGCCCGCGCGGAGGACCTGCTCGATGCGCTGACGCGAGAGCAGGACCACATCAATACACCCGCCTGGGTGCATCACCTGCTCAGCAGCCACCGGGCCGGCGCCTTGACGGGCATGGACGGCGGCATCGACTTCGGCGAGGAAGGCCTCGACGTCACCCTGGTGCTCCGGGACCTGCTGCGCTACCCCGTGGCCCTGTAACCACCACCTGTCGGAATACGGTTGCCGAATTCGCGTGCCGCTTCTGGCATCATGGAGCGCTCGCATGCGAAACCGGAGGTTGCAATGCATAACCCCTATCTTGCCCGGGACATCCTGTCCGGCGACGTGGCACTGGTCACCGGCGGCGGCAGCGGCATCAACCAGGGCATTGCCCGGATGTTTGCCGCCCATGGTGCCCGGGTGGTGGTCGTCGGCCGCCGCCAGGAGAAACTCGATGAAACCTGCGCGCTGATCCAGGAGGCGGGCGGCGAGGCGGAAGGCTACAGCGCCGACGTGCGCGACTTCGATGCCATGGGCGAAGCCGCCGCCCGGGGCGCCCGGCGCTTCGGACCCTACTCCATCGTGGTGGCCGGGGCGGCGGGTAACTTTCTTTCTCCGGCCGCACAGCTTTCCGGCAACGGCTTTGGTGCCGTGGTCGATATTGATCTCAAGGGCACCTTTCATACGTTCAGAACCTGCCTGGATCATTTCGCTGACGAAAACGTGCGTTGCCTGGCCATTACCGCGCCCCAGTCCCAGGT
The DNA here is from genome assembly GCA_007135015.1 of Alcanivorax sp. Classification (GTDB taxonomy): domain Bacteria; phylum Pseudomonadota; class Gammaproteobacteria; order Pseudomonadales; family Alcanivoracaceae; genus SLJS01. Next base: position 8,366 of record SLJS01000055.1, read on the forward strand.
GCCCATGCCCTTCCAGTCCCATGTCTGCGCGGCCAAGGCCGGCGTGGACCACCTGGTGCGCAGCCTGGCCATGGAATGGGGCGCACGGGGCGCGCGCATTAACGCCCTGTCGCCCGGCTATGTGGAAGGCACCGTCGGCGGTGATCTCCTGGCCGCGGGCAAGGCGGAGAAGGTGCAGAAGAGCCTGCCGCTGAGCCGCTTTGCCACCGTCGATGAAATGGCCGGCCTGGCCACGGTACTGGTCAGTCCACTAACCGCGTACATGACCGGACAGGTGGTGGCGCTGGATGGTGGTGTCTCGTTGATCGGTGGTGCGGGGATGATGGAGTTGATGGGCAGTTAAACGACACCGGGAGCGGAGCCCGACTCCATTGGCTCCGCTTTCTGTGCTCGTCGTGCTGCTGCGCTTGCCGCGCACGCAGAACGCACTGGTGACGATGCCATGGAGCTGCCGAACCCTGATATCCCTGTTGGCTTATTACGGGCGGGCCTGGCTGCGCCCATGGTAAATCACTCTCACCCCCTTTTGCGGCAGATTGAGAATGGTCTGACGTTTCTCTCGTTCAGCCTTGCGGCTGCGGGAGAAGTCGCCGCTGCCAAACATGATCTTGAGAAACAGCCGCACTTCCAGGGCGGCAAAATGATTGCCGATGCAGCTGTGCAGACCGCCACCGAAGGGCGCGTAGTAATTGATCTCCGGGCGCTTGGCCAGGAATCGCTCCGGCTCGAAAGCCCGCGGGTTCTCGAAATGATCATCACGCTGATGAATGTAACCGATGTGGGCAACCAGCAGGGTGCCCCGGGGTATGCGGTAGCCCTGCAGCTCAAAATCTTCCGCAACTTCCCTTGAAAATACCGGGATCGGTGGACGCAGACGCAGGGTTTCACTGGTCACGGCATCGATATAGCTGTCGTCATTGTCGCGGATGCTCTGGCGCAGCCGTTCCAGTGCCTGCGGGTTTTGCAGCAGCAACTCGACCGCCCAGGCCAGGGTGGTGGCCGTGGTCTCGTGACCGGCAATCAGCAAAGTTACCAGCTGGTCACGGACTTCCTTCTCGGTCAGCAGGTCACCGTCCTCGGTGGTGGTGCGCAGCAGCAGGGAGAGAATATCGTCGCCTTCGGCCAGCGCCGGGTCGGCGCGGCGACGACGGATTTCGTCATAGATCAGGCCATCGCTTTTCTCCAGTGCCCGTTGCAGGCGCGGCCATCTGATTCCGTAGTTCTTGCGCAGCATATCGCGCAGGCCTGAACTGTTGGACGTGGAAATCTCCAGCAGCTCGGTCATGGCTTCCCGGAACGGGGCAAGGCGGTTTTCATCGGTGAGCCCGAACACCACCTGCAGAATGATTTCGAGCATGCTGTGGCGCAGCTCCGGCAGCAGCGCGAAAGGCTTGTTAACCGGCAGGTGATCGAGCAGGTCCTCGGCCACGCTTTCGATGATCCGTGCATAGCTCGCCAGAGTGTCGCGATTGCGGAACGGCGGCACCAACAAGCGCCGCAGGCGGTGGTGGGATGGCCCATCCACCAGGAACATGGAGGTGTTGCCGTACAGGAAGCCCAGTACCGCGTTACCGCGTCCACTGATCAATGAACCGGGCGGGCAGGTCACCATGTCGCGCACCGACTGCGGATCCAGCACCAGCACCGTCCTGCCAAAGCCCGGTACCCGGGTGGAAACCAGACTGCCGTGCTTGCGCACCACCCGGTCGAGCAGCTTCTGTTCCAGCTTGCCGCCCAGCAACAGGCCACCAAGGAACAGGGCGCGCGTGGTGGACGCTGCCCGGGCAAGGGATGGGCCGGTCGGGGGCACGGTCGCGGGAGATGCCATGGTCGGGCTCCTGGATTCAACCATCAGGGAACAGGCAGTTTTCCAGCAACCTTAATCTTCCTATTGACCTTTCGCATCACCTGTTTGACATTTTGCATCACCGATCCGGAGAACAGGACGAATTCTGATGGCTACCCCGGCAACCCTGAGTGGCTCCCTCGCCGGCGTGCTCGAGGCCTTCCTTGACGCGCACGGGCTCGCCGCGCCGGCCTGCCGGGCGCGACTGGCACTCTGGCAGGAGGATGGCCGCGTTACGGTGGCGGAGTGGGCCACCTGCCTGCATCTGATACAGCTTGAGTATCCGCAGCCGGCACTGGGGCTGGAGATTGCCCGCGCCATGCAGCCCGAGCATGTCGGAGTACTGGCCTACCTTGCGCTCTCCTGCGACACCGTCGGTGAGCTGGTCGACCAGCTGCTGCGCTTCTATCCCCTGATGTGGCAGGGCTTTGATGTGCGCCTTGAGGATCAGGGTGACAGTGTCGAGCTGTCGTGGACACCTCTTGAGCCGACGCCACCGGCCCTGCTTGAACTGGCGCGGCTGGGTTACGAAACCGGCATCGCGGGATTGCTGCAGATCTTGCGCACGCTTTGCGGCGCGCCCCATTGCCCATCGGCGGTCACCCTGCTGGGTGCCGCGCCATCACAGATCGAACCCTATCAGACGTTCTTCGGCTGTCCGGTGCGTTTCAGTGAGCACACCTCATCCATGACCCTGCCCCGTTCCGCACTGCAGCTGCCGCTTGCTGCCCGGGACCGGGTGCTGCGCCGCCTGGTGGAACGGCAGGCCAGTGCGCGCTTGCAGGCGATGGCTTCCGACGACCCCTTCCTGTCCGCTTTCCAGCGCGCACTGGGGCGGGCATTGGCGATGGGCAAACCCTCGTTGCAGCGAGTGGCGACACAGCTGGCCATGTCCCGGGCCACCCTGCAGCGACGCCTGCACAGCCGCGGGCGGACCTTTCAGCAGGCACTCGACAACTACCGCTTCGAGCTCGCGCGAATGTATCTGGAGGACCCCCGGGTCAGTCTGGCCGAGGTAGCCCAGCTGCTGGCGTTCTCCGAGCAGAGCGCCTTCAATCGCGCCTTCCGGCGCTGGAGCGGACAAACGCCCCGAGAGTTCCGGGCCCGGAGCCGCCCTGCTCGCTGAGCTGCCAGGTCAGTCATGCCCTTTCAATTACTCGCTTGATACGAACGCCGGTACGCGGATGTGCTCGTCCCTTCCCGATACCACGCATCAATAATCCCGCAAAGCGCATCCAGCCCATCGGTCAGCGCCGCCGGCCCCGGCTGCAGGATCAGCGGTGACTTGATCTCGTGGACAAAGCCGTTGCGGACGGCGGGGACATCCTGCCAGCCGGGGCGTTCGGCCACCTGTTCCGGGCGGAATTTTCTTCCGCACCAGGAGCCGATAATGATGTCCGGTGCGCGCTCGATGACTTCGCCGGGATCGGCGATGATGCGCTCGCGGGCGCCGGGCTCGATGGCACGTTCGGGAAAGATGTCCTCGCCGCCGGCGACCTGGACCAGTTCGGAGACCCAGCCGATGCCGCTGATCATCGGGTCCGCCCATTCCTCGAAGTAAACCTTCGGCCTGCGCGGTCGCTCGCTTCGCTCCCGGCGAATCCGCTCGACCCGGTCGGCGAGCTCCCCGGCCAGCGCCTCGGTACGCTCGCTGATACCCAGCATGCCGCCGAGCACTTCGATCATATTGATAATGCCGGCGATGCTTCGCTGGTTGAAGATGTGCACGGCCACTCCGCGACGCACCAGCTCGGCGGCGATGTCGGCCTGCATGTCGGAAAAACCCAGCACCAGGTCCGGCTCCAGCTTCAGGATCTCGCCGATCTTCGCCGAGGTGAACGCGGAGACCTTCGGCTTTTCCCGGCGGGCGCGCTCCGGGCGCACCGTAAACCCGGAGATGCCAACAATGCGGTCCTCGGCACCCACCCGGTAGAGGGTTTCGGTGGTTTCCTCGGTCAGACAGACCACACGCTGCGGATATCCCATGACTCCTGTACTTCCTCTGGCCAGCAACTCATCAATCAGAACCGGCGCCCGTGGCCGGACTCCTTCCCTTCCGTCGCCTCCTGGGCGACCATGTAGCCAGCTCAGGCCAGCCCGGATAGAGGGGAGCCCACACCATGTCCAGTCGCACGACCGCCATCAACGAGAAACTCTACCAGTATCTGCTCGATGTATCGCTGCGCGAAACCGAACTGCAGCAGCGCCTGCGCGCGGAAACGGCGGAGCTGCCGGAACGCAACATGCAGATCTCCCCGGAGCAGGGCCAGTTCATGGAATTCCTGGTGCGCCTGCTGAGCGCGAAGCGCTGCATCGAGGTGGGCACCTTCACCGGCTATAGCACGCTTTCCATGGCCCGGGCCATACCCGACGACGGCCGTATCATCGCCTGCGATCTCAGCCGCGAGTGGACCGATATCGCCCGGCGCTACTGGGAGGAGGCGGGCGTGGCGGAGCGCATCGACCTGCGGCTTGCGCCCGCGTCCGAGACCCTGGATGCGCTCCTCGAACAGGGCGATGAAGGCAACTGGGACTTTGCCTTCATCGACGCGGACAAGACCGGCTACGACAGCTACTACGAACAGTGCCTGGACCTGCTCCGCCCCGGCGGCGTCATCGCCGTGGACAACACCCTCTGGCACGGCAAGGTGGCCGACGAGACCGTCACCGACGACGAGGACACCCAGGCCATCCGCCGCTTCAACGACAAGCTCCGCGCCGACGAGCGCGTGGACCTGACGCTGGTGCCCATCGGCGACGGACTGACGCTGGCGCGCAAGCGCGAGGGCGCGTAGCCGGCCTTCGGTCGGCAGTGGGCAGTAGTCGGTTGTCAGTGGCGCCCCTGCGGGGCGCGGCTACGGGCTACGGGCTGCGGGCTGCGGGCTGCGGGCTGCGGGCTGCGGGCTGCGGGCTACGGGCTGCGGGCTGCGAGTTGCGAGTTGCGAGTTGCGCGGCCTGCGGCCGCTCTCCCCCTCCAAACCTCCCCCTTCACAGGGGGAGGCTTCTATGCTCCAGCGCTGAAAAGGATAGCTCCCTCCCCTGCGAAGGGGAGGGTTGGGGTGGGGGCGCGGCGAAGCCGCGCAACTCGCAGCCCGTAGCCCGAAGCCGCGCCCCGAAGGGGCGCTATTCCAACAACGTCCAGAGGCCGGCGAGGATGGCAGCCGGGGCGGTTTCCGCGCGCAGGGTGCGCTGGCCCAGCGTGACGGCGCGGTAACCGCTCCGGGCGGCAAGCTCCAGCTCGTGATCACTGAACCCGCCTTCCGGTCCGGTAAGCAGTACCGCGCTTTCGGCGCCGGTGGCATCCAGGTTGCGAAGCGGTTCACCTCCGGCCCGGGCAATGAGCTTCAGCCCCGGTCGCTGATCATTGAGAAAGGACTCCGCCATCCGCGGCATGGACACCCGCGGCACACGGTTGAGGCCGCATTGCTCACAGGCACTGTTCACCACCCCCTGCCAGTGCTGCATCTTGCGCATCAACCGCTGCTCATCCAGACGCATTTCTGTGCGGGCGGTGATCAACAGCTGAAAGCCCGCCGCGCCCAGCTCCGTGGCTTTCTGCAACGCCACATCCATGCGCTCACCCTTGATCAGTGGCAGCGCCACGGTCACCGCAACCGGCGGTGTGCGATCCTCCGGACTGAACGCCAGTGGCACCACCGAGACCCGCTTCTTCTCCACTGTCTCGACACGCGCATGCCACTGCCCGCCACGCCCATTGAACAGCACCAGTTCATCGCCGGGTTGTGCCCGCAGCACGCGTACAAGATGATGCGCGGTCTGTGCCGAAAGCTCCGTGGGCACATCCCGCTCGAACTCCCGGTCCTCGAAGAAACGGCGCATGGTCAGTCCCGCACCGCCAGCTCGATCCCCTCGCGCGCGACCTCCACAAGGTGATCGATCTGCTCCGGCGTGATCACATAGGCCGGCATGAAGTAGACGATGTCACCGAGCGGGCGCAGAAAGCACTCACGGGTCAGCCCATGGCGATACACCCGCCGGCCACGGCGCTCGCGCCAGTCGAACGCCTCCATGGTGTTACGGTCGCGCACCAGCTCCACCGCCGCGATCATCCCCGTCTGGCGCAGCTCCCCCACGTTGGGATGCTCTTCAAGCGGAGCCAGGGCCCGGGCAAGATGTGCGGAAAGCTCGCGGTTGTGCTCGATCACATTATCCGTCTCGAAGATATCCAGGGTCGCCAGCGCCGCCGCACAGGCCAGCGGGTTCCCGGTAAAGCTGTGCGAGTGGAGAAATGCACGCATGGACTCCCAGTCATCATAGAACGCCTGGTAGACCTGGTCGGTGGTCAGGATCGCCGACAGGGGCAGATAGCCCGAGGTCAGCCCCTTGGACAACACCATGAAGTCCGGTGATATCCCCGCCTGCTCGCAGGCGAACAGCGTTCCGGTACGCCCGAAGCCCACGGCGATCTCGTCGGCAATCAGATGCACGCCATACCGGTCACAGGCCTCGCGTAGCAGTTTGAGATACACCGGGTCATACATGCGCATGCCACCGGCACACTGCACCAGCGGCTCCACGAACACAGCGGCGATTTCGCGATGATTCTTAGCAAGGATTTCTTCCATCTCCCGGAAGCGACGGCGGGCGAACTCCTCCCGGCTTTCTCCCCGCTCGCGATAAAAGCCGTCCGGCGAGGGCGCGACGAAAACATCCATCAACAGCGG
>SLJS01000006.1 GCA_007135015.1 Alcanivorax sp.
AGCGCCTGGAGAGCCAGATCAAGCAGATTCTCCGGGAGGCGGAGCTGAAGGAGGGGCTTCGGACCCGCGCCACCGTGACCACGACCGCCAACCTGCTTCTTGCGATGGCCGAAGGACGGATCGCCCAGTTCGTGCGTTCGGGCTTTCGAAAGCGCCCCACCGAGGGCTGGTATGACCAGTGGGACCTGTTGAGCGGTACCGTATTCAGATAAGAGGCCGGTTGCCGGCGGTCGGCAATCGGCGGCAGGCCATGGAGGCTTACGTTCCCTCGCTGTCCTCCTCAAGTTCTTCCAGGCGTTCGATGATTGGCGCGAATTCCTCGCGCACCTTGTCGATCTCCGCCTCGTGCTCCCGGATGTCCTTCTCCAGGGTGTCGATCTGATTGTTGTAGTGCTCAATGGCCGCATCCACGCCTTCGGGCACTTCACGGCCCGCGCGTTCGTGTTCGGCGGCACTGGTAATCTCGGCGTCAAGCTGTGACTGTGCCTGGCGGATGCTGTTGCGTGCGTAGTCGATATTCACCTGGATGGCGTTGATCTGGCGGTCACGCACCCGCCTGGCGTTTTCGGCATCGCCGTACTGGCTGCGCAACTGGCGATCCCGTTCGCGCTGGCGCTCCAGCTCGCGTTGCCTTTCCTGTTCGCGGCGCCGTTGTTCGAGCTCTTCTCCCGTGGGTGGCGGTTCCACGGTTTCCAGGACCCGGCCGTCATGACCCACGATTTCGTAGCCGTACTGGATGGCTTCCCTGGGCAGGGTGCTGCTCATACGGGTATTGCCCTCATCATCCTGGTAACGGAATACCGCACCCTCCGGAAGGTCCTCGGGGCCCTTTTTATCGGCCGGACTCGGGCCGGATACCAGCAATGCAAGCACCATCGCGGTTGTGGAGAGAGCTGTTTTCATTGGTATATGCCGTATTGGCGGCGGTAGCTTTCGAGCACCGCCTGCTGTGATTGCTGCCCTGTCTCTTCCAGATACTCCAGAATATGTTCCAGTCCTGCAATACCTCTGACCGGAACATTCAGATTCCGTTCCACCTCCTGCACCGCCGAAAGCCCCCCGGGGCCGCGCTCCTGGCGGTCGAGAGCCACCATGACCCCGGCGAGCCGGGCTGGCGAGGAATCCAGCAGGGCAGCCACCTCCCGAATGGCCGTGCCGGCCGTGATCACATCGTCGATTACCAGAACCCGGCCCTCCAGGGGGGCGCCCACCAGGTTGCCGCCCTCGCCGTGGTCCTTGGCTTCCTTGCGATTGAACGCCCAGGGATAGTCCCGCCCGTGGTGCTCGGCCAGGGCGGTGGCCACTGCCGCGACCAGCGGGATGCCCTTGTAGGCCGGGCCGAAGAGCATGTCGAATTCCGGCGCGACGTCGACGATCGCATCGGCATAATACCGGCCGAGGCGGGCCAGCCGCGCCCCGGTATTGAAGGTGCCGGCATTGAAGAAATAGGGGCTGGTGCGGCCCGACTTGAGTCGGAATTCGCCGAACTGCAGGGCCCCGCATTCCAGGGCGAAACGGATGAAGGCCTGCTGGTAGGCTTCCATGTTGCGCTACCAGCCCAGTACGTTCTGCTGTTTGGTGACCAGTTCGGCCACGCCCTTGCGGGCCAGTTCCAGCATGGCCTGCTGCTCTTCCATGGAAAAGGGTTCGTTTTCCGCCGTGCCCTGGATTTCCACGAAACCCTCGTGCTGGGTCATGACCACATTCATGTCCGTATCGGCGGTAGAGTCTTCCTCGTAATCGAGATCGAGCACCGGCTCACCTTTGTAGATGCCCACGGATACGGAAGCGACCAGCCGCTCCAGCGGATCCTGCTTGATCTTCTTCTGCTCCAGCAGCCAGCTCAGGGCGTCCACCAGTGCGACGCAGCCGCCGGAAATCGCGGCGGTGCGGGTACCGCCGTCGGCCTGCAGTACATCGCAGTCCACGGTGATGCTGTGCTCGCCCAGCTTCTTCAGGTCCACCGCCGAGCGCAGCGAGCGCCCGATCAGGCGCTGGATCTCCAGGGTGCGCCCTCCCTGCTTGCCCCGGGAGGCCTCTCGCTGATTGCGGGTGTTGGTGGCACGCGGCAGCATGCCGTACTCAGCCGTGATCCAGCCCTGGCCCTTGCCCTTGAGAAAACGCGGCACACCCTCCTCCACGGAGGCCGTACAGAGCACCCGGGTCTGGCCGAACTCCACCAGCACACTGCCTTCGGCGTGCATGGTAAAGCGACGGGTAAAGTGGATATCGCGAAGCTGGTCGGCATTTCGGCCCGAGGGACGCATTGTTTCTCCATGGATACTGTAGGATGGCCAGCCATTCTACAGTCCCTGCCGGGGGCTGGCGACTGCATCCCCGCTGCGGCCTTTGCTATGCTGGCGAATTGTCAACAGGGAGCCGACATGATTCACAGCATGACCGCCTTTGCCCGCTGCGAGCGCCAGACCGATGCGGGCACGTTGATCTGGGAGCTGCGTTCCGTCAACCACCGGTACCTGGAGGTCTCCCCCCGCCTGCCCGATACCTTCCGGGACCAGGAAGGCGCGGTGCGGGAACGTTGTCGCGAAACGCTCTCCCGCGGCAAGGTGGATGCGACCCTGCGCTACCAGCCGGACCCGCAGGCGCTTTCGGTGGAGCCGGACATGGCGCTGGTCCGGCAACTGGCCCGCGCGGTCCGGCGGGTGGGCGAAGAGCTGGATCAGTCGGCGCCGGTGAGCCCGGCCGAGATACTCGGCATGCCCGGAGTGCTGGTTACCAGCGAAGGTGACGTGGCGGAACTGGGCCGGCAGGTGCTTTCCCTGCTCGACGAGGCCCTTGCCCAGCTGCAGGCCAGCCGCGAGCGTGAGGGACGGGCCCTGGCGGAGGCGCTTGCACAGCGCCTGGCCGCGGTGGCGGCGGAGACTGAACGTGTACGCCAGGCCATTCCGCGGATCATGGAGGCCCGGCGTGAGCGCATGAAGGCCCGGGTGGAAGAGGCGGTCGCGCAGCCGGATACCGAGCGGCTGGAGCAGGAGCTGGTGCTGATGGCCCAGAAGATGGACGTGGCCGAGGAGCTGGACCGGCTGGACACCCATGTGGCGGAAGTGCGGCGGGTGCTGGAAGCCGGCGGCGGCGTGGGCCGGCGGCTGGATTTTCTCATGCAGGAACTCAATCGCGAGGCCAACACCCTGGCTTCCAAGTCCGTGGACACGGAAACCACCCGCGCGGCGGTGGAGCTGAAGGTGCTGATCGAGCAGATGCGCGAGCAGGTCCAGAACATGGAATAGCCCACGCTGGTACAATCGCGCCTTCGTCCTGATAATTGCGGACCCTGCAGCCGGATCGTTCCGCATTCCGAAGAACCGAAACACAAGGTAGCCCGATGAGCGCACCCGGAACACTTTTCATCGTCTCCGCTCCCTCCGGGGCCGGAAAGACCAGCCTGGTCAATGCCCTGGTCGAGCGCGATCGGCGCATCCGCATTTCCGTCTCCCACACCACCCGCACCAGGCGCCCGGGCGAGCAGGACGGCCGCGACTACCGGTTCATCGACCGGCAGACGTTCACGGACATGGTCAGCGACGGGCGGTTTCTCGAGCACGCGGAGGTCTTCGGCAATCTGTACGGCACCTCCTCGGACTGGGTGGAGGAAACCCTGGCCGGAGGCGAGGACGTGGTGCTGGAGATCGACTGGCAGGGGGCTGCCCAGGTGCGGCGTCTCCGGCCGGACGCCACGGCGGTGTTCATTCTGCCGCCGTCGCTGGCGACCCTGGCCCGGCGGCTGCGCCAGCGGGGCCAGGACGATGAAAAAGTGATTGCCGAGCGCCTGGCCGGAGCCCAGGAGGAGATGACCCACTACGCCGAATTCGACTATCTGGTAGTCAATGACGACTTCGACGTGGCGCTGGCAGACCTTCAGGCCATCTTCCGGGCCCGGCGCCTGTGCCAGGACCGCCAGGACATCGCCCTGGAGGCCACCCTGCGGGACCTGTTGTCCGGGCCCGCGGAGCAGGGGTAGAATTGCGCTCCCGCCGGTCATTGCCGGTTTTCACAGACCAGAGGTATCACAATGGCCCGAGTTACCGTAGAGGACTGCCTGGA
>SLJS01000087.1 GCA_007135015.1 Alcanivorax sp.
ATCGGGCAAGAACCCTTCTGCTTGTGAGAGCGGGGCTTGCACCGCGAACCTTTCAGAGCGCCTGGGCGGGCGCGCTACAAGCACCGCTCTTGCCGACCACTGACAACCGACCACCGACCCCTAACAGGGCGCGAAGCGCCCTGTCATTCGTCCGCCATGGCAACAGTGTTGGCGCCGGCGTCCACATAGGTGATCTCGCCGGTGATGCCAGAGGCCATATCCGAGCACAGGAAGGCGGCGCAGTTGCCCACTTCCTCGATGGTAATGTTGCGGCGCAGGGGCGCCTTGGCGGCATTGGCGTCCAGCATGGAACGGAATTTCTTGATGCCGGAGGCCGCCAGGGTGCGCACCGGGCCCGCCGAGATGCCGTTCACCCGGATGCCTTCCGGACCCAGGCTTGCCGCCAGGTAACGCACGCCGGCTTCCAGGCTGGCCTTGGCAAGGCCCATCACGTTGTAGTTGGGCACGGTCTGCTGCGAGGCGTGGTAGGTCAGCGTGAGAATGCTGCCCTGTCTGCCCTTCATCATCTCGTGACCGGCACTGGCCAGCGCCACCAGGCTATAGCTGGAAATGTCGTGCGCGATCCGGAAACCTTCCCGGGTCGCCACGTCCACGAAGTTGCCGTCGAGCTCCTCGGCCGGCGCAAACCCCACCGCATGGACGATCCCGTCGAGTCCGTCCCACTGCTTCGCCAGGCCGGAGAACACCGCCTCGATCTGCTCGTCACTGGCCACGTCGCAGGGGAAACACAGGGCCTCGCTGCTGCCGAACTCTTCGGCCGCGCCGACGACCCGGGACTTGAGCTTGTCGTTCTGGTAGGTAAAGGCAAGCTCCGCGCCCTGTTTGTGCATGGCTTCGGCGATGCCCCAGGCAATGGACTTCTTGCTGGCGATGCCCACGATCAGATAGCGCTTTCCTTCAAGAAAACCCATTTCGGCTCCTCTGGCTCCGTGCAAAGGGAGTCAGTATAGGGAATTCGGCCGGCAGGTCGAGCCGCCCGGCCCGGCGGAAATGAAACAGAGTGTATTGCGCCCCTGCGGGGCGCGGCTGCGGGCTACGGGCTGCGAGTGGTCTCCCCTATCCCTTCGAGAGCGTGTGCAAAAGGTTTGTGGGAGCGCACCTTGGGGCGCGAAGAACCCGGCACCATGCTGGAATCCGGGGCCTTCGCGGCCCAGGGTCCGCTCCCACAAGTGTCAGAAAACCCTTTTGCGACAGCCTCCAAGGGTAGGCCCTTGGCCCTTGGCCCTTGGCCCTTGGCCCTTGGCCCTTGGCCCTTGGACCTTGGACCTTGGACCTTGGACCTGCGGCCCGCAAGGGCCGCGAGGGCCGCATCAGAGAATCGGCTGGGGATCCTGTTGCGGTGCCCGGCGGCGCTGTTCTTCCCTCGGGTCGCGCTCCAGGCGGTCCTGGTGAATCTCCACCCGGCCGGTCTCGCGCAGGTGGCGCACCACCTGCTGGAAGGTCCTTTCGGCCACCAGATTGCCCAGCTCGGCCCGCGCGTCAGCCAGTGCCTGGCCTTCCAGCGGCGTCGTATCACCGTCGCGAACGGCCTCCAGGGTCAGGGCCACCAGATCCCCGCCCGGCAGACGGAACACTTCCAGGGGCTGCTCGCCATTGCCGTCCGGACGCGGCAGGCGAAAGGCCCGGTCCACCAGCGCCCGGTGGGGACGGGCATCACCGCGCCCGAGATCACTGTACTCCGCCACTTCCACGCCCCATTCCTCCGCGATACCGGCAAGGCCCAGCCCTTCCTGCCGTGCCTCTTCAGCTTTTTCGGCAAGCCTTTCAAGCTCTTCTCCGGCACGCTGGCGCCGGAGGCGCTCGCGGATTTCACCGGCCACCTCCTCGAACGCCATGGGTTCGGGCTCGCGCTGGTCGAGCTTGCGGACCACCATGTAGTGGTCCTCGCTCAACTCCAGCAGGTCACTGTTGTAGTCCTGCTCCCGGACTGCTTCACTGGCGAAGGCCTCACGGACCTCCGGCATCCTGGCCGGTCCCTCGGGGTCGTCCAGGGAAAACCAGTCCGTCTCGCGAATCTCCAGGCCGAGCACCTCGGCCGGGCGTTGCAGGTCCGGATGCTCGAAGGCCAGTTCCTCGAGACGAACCACCGAGTCATTGAGCCGGGCCCGGGCCTCAGCCTCCAGGAGCTCCTCACGCAGCTGCGCCTCCATCTCCTCGAAGGATGGCACTTCCGCCTCCTCGCCCTCGATACGGGCCAGCCGCAACAGGTGAATACCGTCGTCACTGGCCACGGGCTCGGAGATCTCGCCTTCGGAAAGACCGAACAGGGCGTCTTCCAGTGGATCGGGCAACACTCCCCGGCCGATGCGGCCCAGATCTCCGCCCTGACGGGCGGTCGCCGCGTCGTCGGAGTATTCGGCCACCAGTTCCTCGAAATCCTCGCCTTCGGCGATGCGCTGCCGCAGGGACTCGGCCAGTTCCCGGGCCTGCTGCTCCCCGTGCCTGTCCAGCGAAAGCATCAGATGTGCCGCGTGACGGACCTGGTCGCCGCCGCCGGCCTCGATACGGCTGCGGACCTCGTACTCCTCGCGAAGTTCTTCCTCGGTGATCTCCACCTGGTCGCGGAAAACATCGGGGGTCATTTCCAGCCAGGCCATCCGGAATTTCTCCGGGTGCACGAATTCATCCCGGTTGCGCTCGAAGTACTCCTCCACTTCCTCGTCGGTGATCTCGAAACGCGGCAACAGCTCGTCCAGGGCCAGGCGCGCCACGCGCACATCCCGCTTCTGTTCGCTCAGCCGGCGGGTTTCCTTCAGCTCACCGGGAAGCACGAACTCGGTGGTCTGATAGCCGGCGCGAAGCTGGCCGACAACCATCTCCTGGCGCATGCCGGAGAGAAAGGTCCGCGGAGTATGGCCGCGGCCCCGGATGGCACGCTCGAAAAGCTGCTCGGAGAACTGTCCGTCCTGCTGGAACTGGGGCGCCTGACGGATCTCGCGAACCACCTGGGCCTCGGAAACCAGCATGCCCGCATCCCGGGCGGCAGCCGCCAGCAATGCATTGTTCACCATGCCCTGGAGCACCTGGGCGGGCGTGATGAACTGCTCGAGCATGTCCTGATCCACGTCCGGCGACTGCTGACGAACCTGCTGGCGAATCTGCTGCACACGCTGGTTCACCGCCTGGCGGTGGATGGAGGTACCCTCGACTTCCGCCACTGCCTGCTCGCCGGGGCCGCCGGTGAAATAACCGTAGAACCCGGAAATCACGAAGGGCAGGATAATCGCCGCCAGTACAACCTTACCCCAGGGGCCGCGCAGGAATTTCCTGAAACTGTCCATTCACTTCTCTCCGTGCCGGGCCCCTCTCCGGAGCCCGTCGAAATCATGTTCACACCGATGGCCGGAAACGGTCTCCCGGCTCAATTTTTGACCAGCGGCCCGGCGAAAAATTTTCCGCCGGGCCGGGGCATTATAAAAGCACAAAACAAAAAAGCGCATCCACGACGGATACGCTTTCTCGAGCTGGCGGAGCGGACGGGACTCGAACCCGCGACCCCCGGCGTGACAGGCCGGTATTCTAACCAGCTGAACTACCGCTCCCGGACAGGTTCAGTTGACCGAGTCCTTGAGCGCCTTGCCGGCCTTGAAGCCGGGAACCCGGGCCTCGGCGATCTGGATCGTCTGACCGGTCTGCGGATTGCGTCCTTCGCGGGCGGCGCGGGTCTTGACGGTAAAGGTGCCAAAACCGACAAGAGAGACACTGTCGCCCTTCTTGAGCGCATTGGTAATGGAGTCGAGCGTGGCATCCAGCGCGCGCCCGGCATCCGCCTTGGAAAGATCCGCCGAAGCGGCGATTGCATCGATCAGTTCAGATTTGTTCACAAAGTTCCCCTTTTCTAGATTTCCCGTTTAACGAAAGTATCCGGCATCCCCCGAAAGGTAGAAGTTTATACCAACGCCCCGTTAAGGGGTCAAGGAAGCATATACCGGGTCGTACATGGACAATTTTCGCCGTGGCGGCGCGAGGCGGCCCGGAGGCCGCTCCCGGACAGGTTCAGTTGACCGAGTCCTTGAGCGCCTTGCCGGCCTTGAAGCCGGG
>SLJS01000129.1 GCA_007135015.1 Alcanivorax sp.
CGCTGTTATGCCGGGTGGCAAATCGGCTCTGGGTACGAAAACGGCTGTTTTCCACGTTCTCCACCTCGGTCTCCACTCGGGCATGGGTGGCACGCATCTCGCGCACCGCCTCCTCGTAGCGGCCCTGGCGGGCGAGGGCCATGGCCAGGTTTGCGCGCAGTCGCCGGGAGTCGGGATAGTGGTCGGTGGCGCGTCGCAGAACCTGTTCGGCTTCCTCCAGGCTACCGGCCATCATCAGAGAGTAGCCCAGGTTGTTTTCCACCGCCTCGTTGTGGCCGCCATGCTCGCGGGCACGTTCATAGTGACCCGCGGCGTCCGCGGGCCTTCCCTCCAGATCGGCGATCACGCCCCGGGCGTTCCAGACCCGCCAGCGGTCGGACTCCTGGCGGGACAGGGCCTCCAGCAACTCCTCGGCCTCCCGCAGGTTCCCCAGGGACAGCAGGGCGAGGGCCTTGCCCTGCCGTGCATTTGCGTTGTCGGGCTCCAGTCGCATTGCCTCGGAAAAGGCTTCCAGGGCGCGGGTCAGCGACTGCTGCTCCAGCAGCGCCTTGCCCAGCCCGAGCAGCGCTTGCACATGCTCAGGCTCGTCGATCAGATGTGTGGAGAAGTGCTGCTCAGCCTCGGCGTAATGCCCCTGATGGAACGACTCACGGCCAAGCTCAGTGCTTGAAGGTTCTTGCGGAGCACTCTCCACCTGACGCCCCGCGCAGCCGGATACCAGCAGGGCCGCCAGCGCCAGTACCGCAATGGAGTGCAGTTCCTTTCTCATTCAACCACCTACCGTTGCCAGGCCGGCCGTGATCCGTACCAGTGCCGGGCCGAGAATGACCAGAAAGAGGGCGGGAAATATGAACAGGATGATTGGAAAGGCCAGCTTCACGGGAAGCTTGGCGGCTTTCTCCCGGGCGCGCTGAATGCGCAGGTTGCGCATTTCCTCCGCATAGTTGGTCAGCGCGTCACCAATGCTGGTGCCGAAGTTCTCGGCCTGGATCAGAATGGAGATCATGCTGCCCATGTCCTGCAGGCCGGTGCGCTCCACCAGCGCGCGCAGGGCGTCATTGCGCGGTTTGCCCGCACGCATTTCGAGGCTTACAAGCTGCAGCTCGTCGGCCATGGCCTCGGAGGCATGCCGAATCTCCCGGCCCACTCGCTGAATTGCACTGTCCAGGCTCAAGCCGGCCTGTACGCAGACCACCAGCAGATCCAGTGTGTCGGGAAATACTGCCTGCAGCTCCAGCCGTCGCTCTCGCGCCCGACTGTCGAGGTAGATGTCCGGCAGAAGGAAGCCGAGGAAGGCCATGGTCACCAGAAGCAGTACCGTCAGCGGCGCGGCCACCACCAGCACGCCGGCGGCGATCAGCGGAATCACGGTCAGCGTCGGCAGCACAATGGCGATCAGCACCTTTGCAAGCAGCGTGACAGTAACCGCCTGACCGCTTCGCATGCCCGAACGCACCAGCCTTGCACGCAACCGCGAGCGCTCCCAGCCAGCCAGGGGCTCCACCACCGGACGTGACGGCGTTTCCACGTGGACGGAGAACGCTCCCTCAGGGAAATCACCCTGGTGAGGCCGCCCGCTTTCTACAATATCCTGCAGCCGCCGGCGTATGACCCGCTGGCTTCCGAAAAGCCAGTAGCCGATGCTGACCGCAACCAGCACGGTAATCATGAAGGTCAGGCCAAGAAGCATGCCGAGAAGCGTTTGTGGTTCCATTGCGTGACCTCAGACTCTGAAATTTATCATCCGGTGGACGATCCAGTAGCCAATACCCATGAGCATCAGCTGGACCCCGATGATGATCTGTCCAAACTGGGTTACCAGCAGCACCGAAAGATACCCCGGCGACATGACGCTTACGGCAGCCGCAACGAGAAACGGCAGGGCGACGAGCACATTCGCGGAAACGCGCATCTCTGATGCCATGATCCGGATCTCGCGGTGCGTGCTGGCGCGTGCGCGCATCACCTTTGCAAGCCGCTGGAGCGTTTCGGCCAGGTTGCCTCCCGTGGTCCTCTGTATCAGTACCGCGGCGATGAAAAACCGCATCTCTTCGCTGCCGGTTCGTTTACCCAGGTGCTCCAGGGCGTCTTCTATGTTGACGCCATAGTTGAGTTCGTTGAATGTGAATCCGAACTCGCTTGCGGTGGGCTCGGGCATATTCTCCGCGGCCGCCTTGAAACTTGCCGAAAGCGGATTACCTGCCTGCATGCTCCGCGCCAGAAAATCCAGGGTGTCCGGAAGCTGGGAGGAGAATCGCGCCTTGCGTTTCTCGCGCAGGTGCGCGACCACGGAAGCGGGGATGAATATGCCCGCAACCAGCGCCACCACCAGTGCGATCCATATCGGCATCCCGAGTATTACAAACACTGCCAGAAGCACAACCGAGAGCGCCGCCTGCACCAGCAGAAAGCGGGCCACTGTCATGGTCACGCCTGCCTGGTCCAGAAACTCCTCCAGGACGTATACCCTGGGGATGTAGTCCATGAGGTTGTTGAGCGCCGGAACAGTCGAGAGGTTGTGTCCGCGCAGAATGGAGATCGACTCCCCCGTGGGCACACCCGACTCGTAAAGACGGTGCAGGCGTCGCGCGATGCGCAGGTTGGTCGGGATGCTCAGCGCGCGCCACATCATCCACAGGCCCTCGACCAGCGCCAAAACAGCTATGAAGCCCAGCGCGGATATCAGGTAAAGCTGTACGTTTTCGCCCACCTTGCTCTCCTACTCGTACTCGTTCTCGGGGTTGAAGATCTCCGGATCGATCTGTACACCACGCTCACGAAAACGGGTGAGCATCGCCGGCCGGATGCCAGTAGCCCGGAACACGCCGAGGACGCGGCCACGCGGGTCCACACCACGACGCTCAAAGGAAAAGATCTCCTGCATGTTCACCACACTCTGCTCCATGCCGGTGATTTCCTGAATGCTGGTAATTACCCTCCGGCCATCAGGGAGGCGCTCGGTCTGGATTACCAGATCCAGCGCGGCAGCGATCTGCTGGCGCGCCACCTGTGCGGGAATCGGTGTGCCGCTCATGCCCACCATATGCTCCAGTCTCGTCAGCGCATCGCGCGAGGAGTTCGCGTGAATCGTCGAAAGGGACCCGTCATGCCCGGTGTTCATTGCCTGAAGCATGTCCAGCGCCTCGTCGCCACGCACCTCGCCGACGATGATTCGGTCGGGGCGCATGCGCAGGGCGTTGCGCACCAGCTGGCGCTGGCGGATTTCACCCTGACCCTCGATGTTGGGTGGCCTTGTTTCGAGCCGGACGACATGGGGCTGTTGCAGCTGAAGTTCGGCGGAATCCTCGATGGTGACGATGCGCTCATAAGCGGGGATATAACCAGAGACTGCATTGAGAAGAGTGGTCTTGCCACTTCCGGTGCCCCCGGAGATGATGATATTGGTTCTTGCCCGCACGGCGCACCGGATAAACTCCGACATCGCCGGCATCAGCGAGCGAAACTTTTCCAGATCTCCCATCCGCATCGGATCGACCGAGAACTTCCTGATCGACAGCACCGGTCCGTCCAGTGCCAGGGGGGCGATTACCGCGTTGACCCGGGATCCATCCTTGAGCCGGGCATCCACCATGGGGGAGGACTCGTCAATACGCCGGCCCACCTCTGAAGCAATCTTCTGGATGATGCGCAGCAGATGATCGGTATCGCGGAATCGTACATCGGTTTTTTCGAGCTTCCCCTTCTTCTCCACGTAACAGACATAGGGCCCGTTGACGAGAATGTCCGAGACCAGCTCATCGGCCAGAAGAGGTTCCAGGGGACCGAAACCGAATATCTCGTTCTGTATGTTCTCGATGATCCGGGTTCGTTCGTCTTCGTTGAGGGCTATGCGCTGCTCGGAGAGCATCTCCCGTAAATGCTCCGCCACCTGGTCACGAGCCTGCTTCTGGGGGAGCGACTCCAGTTTGCGGAGATTCACCAGCCCCATCAGCCGCGAATGCATCGCCAGCTCCAGTGACGGAAGATCGGTTGTGGAGTGTATTTCCGCTCTCGGATTCATGCGCATTCCCCGTTACGATTTCCTGCCGCCAATAAGGCGGCCGATGATTCCCGAGCGCCCCTGCTGATCCAGATCGCAGAGCGCCGCGATCCTGTCAGCAAGATGGTTGACATCGCGCACCATTCCGGCTCTGGGTGAGATCTCGGAAAGCGGCCTTCCCGAATTCTGGGCCTTGCTGCTCAGGGCATAGTCACTGCGGACATCATGGAGCTCCTTGATGCCGAGTGTTTTTCTGATCGCGTCCTCGCCGGTTACGCTGTGGCGTGAGCCGCAGCGGTTTCGGACAAAGTGAATCCTGTCGCTTGCGATTCCAGCGCTGGTAAAATACTCGGAAAGAATCCGCGCGTCCCGAAGCTCCGCGACACTTCCCTGCATGACCATGAACAGATGATCACTCCAGCGCCATGCCTCTCGAGTCCAGTCGGTAATAATGCGCGGCATATCGAGTATCACGAGGTCATAGGTGAGCAGGGCCACATCAAGCACCCTTTTCAGGGCATCCACCTCCACCGCGTCGATGCTGGCCGGCCGTTGTGGCGAAGCCAGCACGTGAAGCCCGTTGTCCGGGGAAAGGGTCAGCGAGTCGAGAAGCGTGCTGTCCAGGCGCCGCCACTGTGCAAGCGCCTCGATAACGCTCGCTTTGGGCTTGATATCCAGGAACGTCGCCACATCCCCGAACTGAATGTCCATATCCACCAGCAGCACCTTCAGGTCGTCGCGCCGCGAGAGGTGGTACGCGACATTGACCGCAAGAGTGGTTGCGCCGGCACCTCCCTTCACATCCGTGAAGGAGACAAGTTTCCCTCCTCCGTTTTCCAGTCGTTTTGCCTTCTTTTCCATGGCGTGCTCCAGCTCTTTTCTCGCTGCCTGCTCGTCAATCGGGCGCGGCCAGACATCACGCGCTCCCGCTTTCATGAATTCCCGCACGAAGGACACATCTGCCTTGTCAACCAGCACAATGACCTCGGTTTCGCCGAATGCGGCCAGCGAAGCACTCCGCTCGGAGCCGAGTGAAGCAAGCATATCGGCATCTGCGAGCACCAGATCGGGAACGATTCCCGTTGCCGGGGTCGGAGCGGAGCTGTGCCGCAGGTCAACACCGAAGTCCATGCCCGAGGCAATCCTGCTCACGGTTTCGACGAGCTCCGTGTCGTTGGTGAGGATCAGGACTTCAAGATTACGGGCATTCTGCATGGTTATCCGCCTTGTACGTTTTTACCCGTTACCGGGCGTGTGAAGATCTTCGCTGATTCGGGTCGTTGCAAAACCCGGCATCGGCACCACAAGCGGCACCCCCAGGATACCCGGCACTGCCAGCTGCCTGGTTACACCACTGATTGCCACGCGCACGTCGAAAAGTGCCATATCCACGGGGCGCTCCGGATCGCCGATCGCGCTGGCCCGGTAACGGATTGTCACGTTCTCCGGTTGCAGCTCCGGAAGGATTCGCTGCATGCGATCAAAAATATCGCCGCAGTCCGCAGTGCCGCAGTTCACTGATGCCTCTCCATCGGGTGACGCAGGAATCACCGGAGCGCTCACCACGGCAAGGCGCGCACCCGCGCGCGTGGCTTCTACCCCGCGTGTCCAGGAAAAAAGAAGCAGGGCGAACTCGAAAATCGCCAGCAACAGCGTCATGAATACGGCTATGGTGATTGCCATTTCCACCATTGCCGCACCCCCGTTCCGGCGCCTTTCTCCTATCCTATTGCGCAAGGTAACGTCCCTCCTTGCTGGCACGCAGCACGATCGGTCCCAGATTGGTGAACGGCACGACGGCGTCACCAAGCACTGCATTGAAGTTCGCGCGCGCGGAAACCGTCAGAACACACGCCGGCTCCGGTCGGCCGGGCACTATTGCGGCGTGGCTTGTCACACTCACGTCACTGACGCTCATACCGCTAAGTAGCGGTGGCGCCGACGTGCTCTCACCGCCATGAACCACATATCGGGCGGTCGCCGACACAGCCTGTTCCCACCCCGGGCCCGGATTGCAGTCGGCGTCAAGCACCGCCCAGCCGCGCGACAGGTAGCGAACACCTGCATCGGTAGCCTTGGTCAGGGTATTGAGCTGGTAAAGCGCACGCCCAAGCTCCACGATCCCGAAAAAGAGCACAAGCAGAAGCGGAACAAGCAATGCAAATTCCACAAGAACGCTTCCTGAGTATCGACGGTTATTCATAGAGCTGAATGTCCACCTGGATCTCTTTGTCATCCCGTCCCGCCCATCCGACGTATTCACCGTGAATCTCCGCGTCAGGGGAAGTATCCACCGGGGACGTCAGAAAGATCTTCGCGAAACCGTCCGGCTCGAAGATCACCCCGCTCGACTTGCCTCCAGTGAGCCCCAGCGCTTGGCAGCTGAGGACCGCCACATGGAGCAAACGTCTTTCGGCGACCGATTCCGGAGGCGGATAGTCTCCGGTATAAAGGTGTTCCGGGGTGGGCTGGCCGCCCTCGGGGATGGCGTCGTGATTGATTTCCCAGTTATAGACGTCCCAGCGAGTCGGCGGTGCCAGATTGCTCCAGCCTGAAGGTGGAACGCTGCCGGGGGGGTGGTTCTGCTGCCAGTATTGTTCAAAGTTCCAGTCTCCGCGGCCAAAACGGGCGTCGCCCGGCTCCGTGGTCTGGTCCAGCGGGTAGGCGGAAATATTGGGCGCCGGCGGATAACGGGCTGGATTGAATTCATGCGGCGGCCCCTCATACTGGTCAAAGCGGGTGTTCACCCCCCGACGCGTCTGCTGGGTCATGCCGCCGGTCTGGGTGGTAAAAGTCGGCGGAGTGCAACCAAGCTGACCTTCGTCAGCGAGAAACCGGGCCACGCTCGGGGCACCCGGGCCAGCCGGCGGTGGCTGGAGAAAACCGAAGTTGCCCGGCGTCCACTGGTTTGCACCCATCTGCTTCATGATCACATGGCCTCCGGGCGTCATGCGCTCACGGAACCGGTCTCCGGTTCCCTCGAAGGGGTCACAGATCGCCATGGGCGGGTAGTTGCAGAAGATATGGCTGCGGCCCGCCAGCGCGCGCGCCATCAGGCCGACCTCGGTGGCGGTCTCCTCGCCGATGACAGCGAGCACGGGCAGGAAGAAGAGGTCAGCCATGTAGCGACCACCCCCGGCCATGGAAGCGTCCAGGCTGACACGAACATAGTTGGTGTCCGCGCCGCTGGTACTGAAATACTTGCGCGGCTCGCCGGGCACCTGCGCGCCAGTGCAGTACTGGGTAAAACCGGGTTCGCTGTCATCGGGGTCGAAGCGCGAACCGATGACGCAGTAGAAGGAGAAGGCTTCGTCGGGAAGTCCCTGCTCATCAAGCAGATCGCGTACCCGGGCAAAGCGGCCTTCATGGGAAAGCAGTGAGCGGGCTGCCCCGCGTGCGCGCTCCCGCGCATCCGCTCGCCCATCGAGTTCGGCGGCTGCGGCAAGCGCGGCGGCATCGGCTGCTGCCTGCATATCGGACCGCAATACCAGCACACGACCGATGTCGAGCACGAGCGCGGCAACGGCTACAAGCACCACGAGCAGCAGCGCCATCATCACCAGATAGGCGCCGCGCTGCCGCGAGGGATGGATCATGCTGTGGTTTCCTGCCTGCATGCCTTTCTACTCCCATTGCCGGTGCAACCGCGCACCGGCACCAGTGGCTCAGTTGCCCAGGTCTCTCAGGATCCGGCGAATATCCGCCGCCGGGTCTGCCTTGCGGTGATCTTCGGTCGACTTGCTGGCGCTCTTGCCATCCTGCGCCGGGTCTTCGTCCACCTGCGCGGGCTCCTCATGGATCTGTTGCAGCTGCGCATTCTGCTTATAGCTGTTTCCGCGATCTTCCAGATAAAGATTGGTGCATCCCGCACTTATAAGCAGTGCAGCCAGCACCGTAGCCAGACGAATAGTCATTACCTGCCTCCCGTTCTGAGTTGGTGGCCGTACTCGCCGTCCAGGCCTTTTTCCGGGGCGGAGGCACGGTCATTGCCTGCGTTGCGCGACGGCGGGTTTTCCCGCTTGCCACGGGGCCAGTGCTCGACGCTTCCCAGCAGGTACTGATCAATCCAGTTCGGCGGCAGCACCACGTCGGTGGGCAGGGCCAGGTTCTCCGGCCTGTCCGGGCGTACGAGTCTGGGCGTGACAATGACTACCAGCTCGGTCTCCTCGCGCTGAAACCGCGTAGAGCGAAACAGTGCGCCAAGCACCGGGATTCGACCCAGCCCGGGAATCTCGTTGACGACATTGTTCATGTCCGATTGCAGCAGTCCGGCAATCGCAAACGCCTGACCATCACCTATTTCCACGGTGGTACCGGCGCGGCGGGTGGAAATGCCCGGAATACTGAAGCCGGAAACCTCCACGGCATTGGCCGCGTCAATGGAGGATACTTCGGCGCTGAGGCTTACATTGATCTTGTCGCGCTGCAGAACGGTGGGCGTGAACTTGAGCCCGATGCCAAATTCCTTGAAGTCGACGGTAACGGCACCCGGGCTGACGCCGGCCTGGGTGACGGGAATGGCCACTTCACCGCCGGCGAGGAAACTCGCCTCCTGACCGGACATGGCCGTCAGGTTGGGCTCGGCCAGGACCCTGGCCAGACCGCTGCGCTCCAGAGCCTGCAGCCGCAGATCAATGGCATCCAGTCCCAACCGGTTTGTGGTAGAGACCCCCACGTCCAGGAATGGTGAGCTCTGCAGCACGGACCCGGTGGCCGCGGTGGTGATGCTACGCGTGCCAGAGTCCGACAGGGTGGTGGTCATGCCCAGCTCCCGCAACGAACGCCGGGCGACTTCGGCAATACGCACCTCCAGGGCCACCTGATGGCCGCCGGAAACCTCCACCATGTTGATGATCCGGTCTTCGGGAACATAGCTGGAGGCCACATCAAGGATCCGTTCCAGGGCCAGGGCACTGCTGATCCGCCCGGACAGGATCACCTTGTTTCGCGAAGTCCGTACATGCAGATCTTCCTCGCCCGGCATGACTTCCCAGACTTTCTTCTTGAGCTCTTCAACGTCATAGCCCACCGACAGGTCGACAAGCCTCAGGCTCCGGTCCTTGCCACGAAAGGCCAGGTTGGTATGGCCGGGCGAAATTCCCAGAATCAGTACCTGGTTGTCCGAAAGCATTCGGATGTCAGCGACATCCGGATTGCCGATGACCACCTGATCCAGTGCAGCACGCGAAGAGATCATTCTGGATTTCCCGACGGAAAGCTGCATTTCATCGCGGTCACGATCCAGCACATAGGGGACACTGGTTTCAGCCACGGCCGCCGGAGCCCAGAGGACGGCGCATAGCAACATCGCGGCGGTCCGGTTGAACAGGTTATCTTTTCTCATTTCGGTTTCTCCTGCATGCGCGCTAGTCGGCATCATCAACGGGCTCACCTTCTTCAACGAGTTCCCGGGTCACGTCCAGCCCGCGAATCACTTCGACTTCCGGCACGCGCCGCACCCGCTCGGTCACCACAACCGGAGGTGAATAGTCGGTGAGCAATTCGCGGAAGCTGATTACCGGAGCTTCCACAATGGAGGCGTCCAACTCGTTGCGGAGCATGAAGCTGATTTCGCCCGTGCGCTGCGCCAGCGCCAGGCGCTGGCCATCCGGCGGCGACACCAGCAGGGTCGTCGCCCGGGCCACGTGGGTTTCGTCGTCTTCAGTCGCGCTTTGCTGGTCAATTCCCAGCACGCGCACATTCTTGAGAATCAGCCGGGTTACCGGGCGGTTGTCCACACGCCCCAATGTGGTCGTATGCAGCACATCCACGTAGTCACCGGGCTGAACAAAGCCGGCAACACCGCGGATCTCGTTGGTGGATACGGTCGTTGCACGCATGTCCTCGGGAATGCGCGCCGGCAGTCCTCCACGGGCGCCGTGAGGCGAGAGCCGGTGGGCCATGATCGGTTCGCTGCGACGAATATCGGTAAGGACCACCGGGGGCCTTTCACCAAGCAGCGCCTCAATGGAAGTAAACGCACCCTCCGGTACCGCGTCCTCGGGCCAGTCGACCAGGCGCAGGCCTTCGCGGGCGAGACGCTGGCCGGTTCCCAGGTCCGCGCCGGCGATCACAACCGGCACCGAGCGGACCTCCTCGGCGGGCTCCGTGTCCACCACCTGCGTCTGCAGGTACTGATGCATCAGCGTCACGGTGAGCGCGCCCAGCAGCAACGCCACACCAAGTATCAGAAGGGCCCTGGCTTGCATGAATCTCTCCTCTTGAATGAGCCGGTTTGGCGGCTCGTTTTCTCACACCGCTATCAGCGCGGGAATAAAGCCGGCTTGACCCAGCCAGACCCAACCGGTACCGAAGCCAATGGCCAGGGCATAGGGCAGACGGACTTGCTCCTCGTCCGCCCCCGGTCTCAGATAGATGAGCTGCCGCCCAGCCAGCGTCATTGCCAGTGAAGCCCTGTAGCGCTGCAAGGCACTGGACAGCAGCCCCCGCCAGAGCAGCGCACCCAGCGCCAGCAGCAGCCCGGAAAGCGCTACCGCGGCAAGGGCATGCCAGACAAGCGGGGCGCCCGTCAGGCCACCAACGGCCGCCATCAGCTTCACGTCACCTGCGCCCAGCCACCCGGGAAACCAGAAAACCAGCCCGGCCACCAGCGCAATACCCAGCCCCGCGGCACTGGCGCCCAGTCCCGCCATGCCGCCGAACAGCAGGCCCAGGGCCAGGGCGATACCCCAGAAGGGAAACACCAGCGCGTTTGCGATACGGCGGCTTTGCAGATCAGTGATCATCGCGGGGATGAGCAATGCAGCCAGGCACAAGGTAATCGCGAGTTCCATCATGGCGTTCCCGTTTTCGGCCTTTCCTTTTCCGGCCCCGCTGTCAGTCGTAACCTTCAGAGGGGTCCGCTTCATGGACGGCTAGTCGTCGCCATTCGCGACGGCGGCCGCAATTTCATCACTGACTTCCTGGAACGCCGCATTGATCTGGGCACCTAGGGTGGCAATGATGGTAATGGCCGCGACGGCGATCAGCGCCACAAGCACCGCGTACTCGACCATGGTTGCCCCGGATTCATCGTCGATGAACGAACGGATCATTTCTTTCATTTCCTTATCTCCACACTGGTTGGTTGCACCCCCGCCCGACCTGCGATCACAAGGCCCCAGCCCCGGCGAGATGGTTGTCACAATAGCTTTGTGGCCCTGTTCCGATGCTGACCGCAGTCAGTCTTTTGGGCCATAAGTACGAAACGGAGTACCGGGTATTAATCCTTTTCGCACCCCGAAGCGCATGGGCCGCGCCTTCTGGTCCCGGCACGCGGACGCATACTGGAGGTACATCGAACCCAGCCAGGAGAGGAACCATGAAGGGTAGGCTGATGACAGGCCTGTGCTTGCTGATCCCGGTAGTGCTTGACGCGGAACCCATCTATCGTTGCGAAACCGCACAGGGCGTCACCTTTTCGCAGTTTCCCTGCGCCGCCGATGCCGAACCGCTCCACCCGACCCCGGAGGGGTTCGTACTGCCCGGGCAGGAACTCGATGACCGGGAAAGACTCGACAAGCTCCGTGAGCTCCGCCAACGGCCTGGCCGCAAGGAAACCCCGGAACGAGAACAGGCCCGCCGCCTTGGCTACAGCGAACGGGCTGAATTGCGGCGCCTGCGGATCCGCCG
Source organism: Alcanivorax sp. (assembly GCA_007135015.1). GTDB lineage: Bacteria > Pseudomonadota > Gammaproteobacteria > Pseudomonadales > Alcanivoracaceae > SLJS01. Next base: position 11,633 of record SLJS01000129.1, read on the forward strand.
GGACAGTCTGGAGCGCGACCTGCGCAACAGCCCGGCCGGCTCCCGGCGCCAACAGCGCGCCCGCGAGGGGCTGCGGGAGGTCAGCGCAAGAATCGACGAGCTTGAAAAGCGGGAACGGTAGAGTGATCGGCTGTCAGTGGTCGGTTGTTAGCATGCAGGGCCTGCGCGGAGGGGGGGGGCGCAAGAGCCCATGATGCACCACCCACTTTCGAGACTGCCGCAAAAGGGTCTCATGGCACCCGTAGGAGGGCTGCTTGCAGCGCGAAAGCCCCGGATTCCGGCATGGTGCCGGGTTCTTCGCGCTGCAAGCAGCGCTCCTACAAGGCTTTTGCGACACCCTCTTTCCCGCGAGGGATTCTCAGGGTTCCCCCGGATTACGGCCTTCGGCCTTCATCCGGGCTACGGGAGCTACGCATAGGCCGTGATGGTCTGGAGCGGGATCTGCGCGTCAGCCCGGAAAGCTCGAGACGCCACCAGCGGGCCCGCGAACAGCTTCAGCAGGTGCGGGCACGGATTCGCGAGCTGGAGAAAAGGGAAAGGTAAACGAGGGCATGGCGCAATGGCAGTGCCGGAGAGCTTATTCCCGCTCCAGCCGGCGCCGGAAGGCCTTCGCCAGAGCGATCCCGCCAAGCGCCCCGGCCGCGTTGACGGCCAGGTCACTCCACTCGAAGCCACGACCGGGGACCACGATCTGGATCAGCTCGATGGCCAGCCCACAGAATGTGGCAAAGGCCCAGATCCGCCACAGGGCAACGGCGGGCCAGCCGAGAGCAAGCACCCAGGCCAGCAGCAGATAACCCAGGAAATGCACCCGGGTGTCGGTAACCCCGGGCAGCTCGAAAAGGGCCCGGACATGCTCCCCCGGCAGGAGGCTGAGCACCACGATCAGCCCGAGAAGAAGGGCCGCCGCCGCACGCCGCATGCGCGGATCACTCATCCAGGGTCCCCAGACGCTGCAGGCGTGCGATGAAATCCGGTACCCGGGTGAGCACGATACCGGTGACCAGCAGATTCAGCCCCGCCAGCAGCAGGAAGAACCCGGGAATCGAGATTCCGAGAATGCCAATGAAGGTAATGCCCGCCATGGCGGCCAGTACCATGAAGAACGCATTCATGATGTTGAGCGCCGCGATGATCCGCGCGAGCCGATCACTGCGGGAGCGGTGCTGAACGAAGGTGAACAGCGGCACGATATAGAGCCCGCCAAAGATGCCTACGCCGGCGAGATCCACCATCACCCGCCAGCCCGCCGGCTCGGCCAGGAATGCGGCCACGCCGAGCATTTCGCCGGGCAGGCCCTGCCAGGACAGATACAGGTCCGCGCTGAACAGCGACACGCCCACGGCGCCGATGGGCACCAGGCCCAGTTCCACATTGCCGCGGGTGAACTTGTCGCAAAGCACCGAGCCCACACCGATGGCGATGGAGAAGGTGGCCAGCAACAGCGCATAGACCATTTCCGTGCCGATGACATAATCATCGACGAAGACTTTCAACTGGGTGGTATAGGCCGCGCCCAGGAACCAGAACCAGGAGATCCCCAGTACGCTGAACCAGACGGGGCGGACCTCCCGGGCAAAGGAAACGATGTTCAGGGTCTCGCGCCAGAGGTTCCAGTCGATGCGCAGCTCCGGCGAAGCCGGTGGTGCTTCGGGAATGAACCAGGCGGCAATGAGACCAAGCACGGCAATGGTCAACAGGCCCGCGGGCACCCACCAGCCGGGGGCGGCCTCCACGTTGAGCACCACCCCGATGATCGAGCCCAGCAGGATGGCAATATAGGTGCCCTGCTGGACCAGGGCATTGCCGGAGACCAGCTCATGCTGGGGAAGATGCTGCGGCATGATGGAGTACTTCAGCGGCCCGAAGCAGGTGGACTGAAAGCCCATGCAGAACAGCACCCCCAGCAGGAACCAGACTGCATCGAACCAGAAGCCCACCGCCGCCAGAACCATGATGCAGACCTCGGCGAGCTTGATCCGGCGAATCAGCATCCCCTTTTCGAACTTGTCGGCAAACTGCCCCGCCAGGGCCGAGAACAGGAAAAAGGGAAGGATAAACAGGAAAAGGGCGATATTATTGAGGGTGTTGGGCGCCACGGCGGTGACCACGCCCGAGGTAATCAGCAGGATCAGCGCCTGGCGGAACACATTGTCATTGAACGCGCCCAGAAACTGGGTACAGAAATAGGGCATGAACCGGCGGGCGCCGAGAAGGCGAAGCAGGGAACTTTCACGCTGTTTGCCTGGCAGGCGAATCGCCATGATCCTGTGACTCCCGATTGGTATTGCCGGCGACAGAGTTTACCGTAACGGAGTTCCCCGACCATGCTGCCTTGCGGGCCCGCTGATTGCACCCCTGGAGAAGGATCCATGTGGAGGACCCTCTGCACAGTACTGCTGTCGCTGTCTGTTGCGGCCTGCGCCTCGTTGCAGGGCGGCGGGGACCGCGTGGATCCACGCGCGGAAAACGTGCGCGAGCTTCTGCGCCTGAGCAGCGAACAGGCCGCATCCGAACTCGCCGGAGAGGGCGCCTACACCGGGGACAACGACCTGCGCCTGACGATTCCGTCGGCCATGTCGCCGATTGCCGATGCCATGCGTCAGTACGGCTTCGGCAACCGGATCGAGTATCTTGAGGAACTGATGAACCTTGGCGCCGAGCAGGCAGCCAGGCGCGCGGGGCCCGTGCTGCACGCCGTCATCGGGGATCTGTCCATCGACAACGCCCGCGAGATCCTGCGCGGCCGGGACGACGCCGCCACCCGCTATCTGCTTGCCCAGGTCGCCGATGACGTGGCGTTGCGCTATCGGCCCGTGATCCGGGCGAGCCTGCGCGAGCTCGGCTTTTATGACGCGCACCGACTGGTACTGGACCTGTACGAAAGCCTGCCCGTGCCCGCCCACCGGGGAGTGGATCTGGAACGCCATGTGCTGCACCAGAGCCTGGGGGGCCTGTACCGGCGGATGGCGGCCAGGGAGGCGGCGATTCGCGCAAACCCGGAGGAATTCGCCAGCGAACAACTGGCCAGGGCGCTGCGCCGCTGACGGCAACCGGCCGGGCCAGGGGGACCATGGCATGACCGTCTTCCCGGCGGAAAGCGCGGCACTGGCGTAGCCTTCCCTCGCTCCCTGTCCCTCTCCCACCAGGAGGGTGTCGTAGAAGCCCTGCTCTTTGTTTCGGTGCTTGCGGTTGGAAGCCTCCCCCTGTGAAGAGGGCGTCGCAAA
>SLJS01000251.1 GCA_007135015.1 Alcanivorax sp.
GCTAGCCCGGATATTGCACCAAACCACTCCTGTAATCGAAGGGAAGAGCGATGCCAGGGGCTCTTCAGAGGCTTCTGGTCAGGTGCCTGGTAGAGTCGTTTACGTTTGCCATGCACTTCGCCTGGTCTGGCCGCCGTCAGGCGCACGTGCTCCTTCAACCGTAGTCCCTGCTACGGTTTCAGTCGCGAGCACGCCTGACGACGACCATCCGCGGCGCGAATTACATGGCATTTGGTGTAATATCCGGGCTAGGCATTCGCCAGAGCCTGCTCGATGTCGGCGATGATATCGTCGATGTGCTCGATGCCTACCGAAAGGCGGACCATGTCCGCGGAGACGCCAGCCTGCTGAAGTTCGTCGTCATCGAGCTGTCGGTGGGTCGTGGAAGCCGGATGGCAGGCCAGGCTCTTGGCATCACCGATATTCACCAGACGCTTGATCATTCCCAGCGCATCGATAAACCGCGCTCCTGCATCGTGACCGCCGTGTACGCCAAAGCTGAGAATGGAAGCGGGCGTCCCCCGGGTGTAGCGTTTCGCCAGCTCATGGTACGGGTCATCGGGAAGGCCGGCGTAGCGGACCCACTTCACCTTTTCGTGGCCGCGCAGGTATTGCGCGACCTTCTGCGCATTTTCGCAGTGCCGCTCCATGCGCAGACCCAGCGTCTCGATGCCCTGCATGATCAGAAATGCATTGAACGGAGACAGGGCCGCGCCCATGTTGCGCAGCGCCACCACCCGGCAGCGGCCGATGAAAGCCGCTTCGCCCATGGCTTCGGTGTACACCACGCCGTGGTAGGAGGGATCCGGTTCGTTGAACTGGGCAAAGCGGGGGTTGCCTTTCCAGGCAAAACGGCCGGAGTCCACTACCATGCCGGCTACGGTGGTCCCATGCCCGCCCATGTACTTGGTGAGGCTGTGGATCACGATATCAGCGCCGTAATCGAAGGGCCGGCACAGCACCGGTGTGGCCACCGTATTGTCCACGATCAGCGGCAGCCCGTTGCGGTGGGCCACATCAGCCAGGGCTTCCAGGTCCACGATATTGCCCGCCGGATTCCCGATGGACTCACAGAAGATCCCCCGCGTGCGATCATCAATGGACTCTTCGATTGCAGCGGGATCCTCTCCGGAGGCCATGCGTACATCAATGCCCAGGGTGGGGAGAGTGTGGGCAAAGAGATTATAGGTGCCTCCGTACAGCTGACTGATGGAGACGATGTTGTCACCGGCCCGGGCCAGGTTCTGCACGGTTGCCGTGATGGCCGCCATCCCTGAAGCCATCGCCAGAGCGCCGATTCCGCCCTCCATTTGCGCGACTCTCTGCTCCAGCACGCCGTTGGTGGGGTTCATGATGCGGCTGTAGATATTGCCCTCCACCTTGAGGTCGAAAAGGTCCGCACCGTGCTGGGTGTCATCAAAGTAGTAGCTGGTGGTCTGATAGATGGGTACTGCCACGGCATGGGTTTCGGGGTCTCCGGCGAACCCGCCGTGGATGGCGATGGTTTCGGGCTTCATCATTTGTCTCCTGCTCGCGCCGCAAGGGGTTGTCATCCCCCGGAGCCGCGGTTGCTCTGTCGGCTCAGGGGTGCTCGTTATTGTTGCAGAGGGCAAGTATACGGGCCCGCAAGGCCGAAGTGATCCGTTTTTCCGAAACGGTCAGTCCGGGCAGTGGACAAGTCTGAAGTCTCCCGCGGTGGTGTAGCGCGACGGCAGCGCATCGAACATCTCCCGGGCGGTGCGGGCGAGGTGCGGTTGGTCGTGAAAACCCGCTTCCGCGGCGAGGGCGGAAAGGGGCATGCCCGGGCGCCAGCGAAGCATCGCCTGCTGGATCTTCAGGTGCAGCAGAAAGCGGCGCAACGTAACCCCGGTTTCCTCGCGGAACAGGTGCGTGAGGCGGGAAGCGGAGAGTCCTACATCCCGGGCCAGGGCGGCCACCTCCAGCCGTTCCGGCGGCGAGCGCCGCAGACGACCGGCGACCGAGGCCACCCGACTGTCGAGAGCGGCAGGCCCGCGGTTGTGGTAATGACAGAGTTCGCTCATCAGCGCATCCGCGGTGCTGCATCCGGTCGTTCCGGGCAGTGCCAGCGCCAGCCGGCGCAGCGATGCGGGAATGGCCAGGTCCACCGAGTCGGCCCCATCCAGGCATGATGCCAGCGTCTGCCAGTATTCCGTGTCCGGGTCCAGATGCGCCACCAGCACCCGTCCGTCCCGCGGGTCCAGCGCCTGGGGAACTTCCGGCGCCACCAGCGCCGCCGAGGTCTCGCGCCATTGTCCGTCCACTTCCAGCCCGATTGGCCCGTCCAGCCCCCAGAGCAGGGACGCGGCCACATGCCGGTGCCTGCGATTGGCCTCGAGCCTGCCCACCAGCAGCCAGCGGCCCGGCCAGAGAAACATCACCCCGGAGCTGTCCGTCACCTTATTCCTTCTCGCGCCGACCGAGTCCGACACAGCATACCCCCCCGGCCAGACCCTGCAATCCGCGACAGGCACGAATCAGGATTCGTGTCAGGCACCGACTGCGGGGCCGGAATGGATCAGTCCTCGGAGAAACTTCCGTGCCGCCCGGCGCCGTCGCGGAAGCGCCCGGCCCCGGCCACGGTCTCACCGGACTCCAGGGTTTCCAGGCCGTGGCGGAACTCGTTGGCGATGGCGTCGGCCTCGTCCATGCCCCATTGCTGGTAGGCACTCTGGCGGTCCCCCCGCAGGCAGGTCTGCGGAAACTCCGCCAGCTGGCGGGCAAGTGCGCGAGCCTCGGCCTGAAGCTCCCCTGCGGCCACGACCCGGTTGGCCAGGCCCATTTCCCGTGCCTCGTCGGCCTTCACGGGCCGGCCGGTCAGGATCATGTCCATGGCCCGGCTCATGCCGATCAGTCGCGGCAGGCGCACCGTGCCACCGTCGATCAATGGCACGCCAAAGCGCCGGCAGAAGACCCCGAACACCGCGGTCTCGTCGGCGACGCGCAGGTCGCACCAGGCCGCCAGTTCGATACCGCCGGCCACACAGTAGCCGGAAACGGCCGCGATCACCGGCTTGCTCAACTGCATCCGCGACGGCCCCATGGGGCCATCCCCCCGGGGGTCAAGCCGGTTGGCCTCGCCGCCGCCGGCCAGCGCCTTGAGATCCGCGCCAGCGCAGAAGTGCTCGCCGGCGCCCATCAGAATGGCCACACTGAGCTCGTCATCGTCATCGAAGGCGCGAAAGGCGTCCGCCAGGGCGGCGGCGGTGGGGCCGTTCACCGCGTTGCGCACCTCCGGCCGGTTGATGGTGACCTCAAGCAGGGGCGGGCGGCGTTCGATCAGAACGGGCTCGGAGGAAGACATCTCGGCTCCTTCGTTATGGCTGGTCCCGGTATTCTGCCCGAAATCCGTGACAGGCACTCGGGTTCGGGACAGGCACGAATTCGCCGCTTCAGCCCGGGACGTTCGAGCCGGGACTGGCGGAAGCGTCGGCCCGGCAATACCTGCGCGACATTGACAGTGGTTGGTGGCACGATTACAAGGGCGTTCACTGGGGCACCAGGCCCCGGCGTTGCGGTTAAAGAGGGCGAAGAGGGCACAAGGGATGAACGAACAGGTCACCACCGTACTTTCCGGGGAGCTTCCCCTTTCCGTAAAGGTCCTGGGCGAGGCGAGCCGACCGCCGCTGGTGCTGCTCCATGGCTACCCGGACAACCATCTGGTCTGGCTTCCGGTGGCCGAACGGCTCGCGCAGCGTTTCTTCGTGATCATGCCGGATGTGCGCGGGGCCGGGTTTTCCGGCGTGCCGAAGCATGTGTCCGATTACCGGCTGGAGCAGTTGTCGGCCGACCTGCAGGTCGTGGTGGATGCGTTGATCCCGGGGCGCGCATTTCACCTGGCCGGCCATGACTGGGGTTCGATACAGGCCTGGGAGTCCGTGACGAACGGGCAACTGAAGGAGCGGATCCGGTCCTTTACCTCCCTTTCGGGGCCCTGCCTGGATCATGTGGGTTTCTGGATGCGCCGCCGGCTGGGTAGCCTGTCCTGGCCCGAGCAGCGAAAAGCACTCCGA
>SLJS01000307.1 GCA_007135015.1 Alcanivorax sp.
CGCCATATGCTGATCGGGGTCTTCGGCGAAGCAACGCCGGCACCGGAAGGCAGTTCCCCGGAGCCGGTGACGCAGGCCCTGGTCATCGGCGCAGGACTGGCGGGGGCCACCACGGCCCGGGCGCTGGCCGAGCGCGGCTGCGCGGTAACCGTGCTCGACAGCGAAGGCATTGCCGCCGGCGCCTCCGGCACACCGGCGGGCGTGGTCTATACCACCGCCAGCAACCACTTTACCGCCCAGAACCGCTTCTACCAGAGCAGTTACCTGCAGGCGCTGCACTGGTTCGCCCGACTCGGCTTCCCCCGCGCCCCGTCGGAAGGTGCCCTGGAAGGGGTTATTCAGATTCCCCCTCACGAACGCGGGCGCAAGCGTACCCGCCGGGCCCTGGAAAGCGGACTCTGGCCGCCGGAGGTCCTGGAGGCCGCCCCGGACCACGGAGACCCGGATGCCGTCTGTTTCCCCGGCGGCGGGTTCATTCAGCCACGGGCCTGGTGCCAATACCTGCTGGCGCACCCGCTTGTCCACTTTCGCAGAGCCTGCGCACTGGCCCTGGAATACCGTGGCAGCGACCGGAATCCTTGCTGGCAGGTCGACAGCGAGCAGGGCACCTTCTTTGCCGATGTGGTGGTGCTGGCCAACAGCGGAGCGGCCCCGGCGCTGGCGGGCCTGCCGGGGCTGCCGATCCGTCCGATCCGCGGACAGGCAAGCTGCTGCCCGGCCACCGGGGAATCCCTTCTCTGGCGCCGGCCGGTATGCCACCAGGGATATCTGACCCCGGCGCTGGACGGGCTGCACACGCTTGGCGCCACCTTCGAGCAGCACAGTGACAGCCGGGACGAGCGCGACGAGGATGACCAACAGAATCTGGAGCGGTTGCGCCGCGATTTCCCGGACCTGTGGCAGGCTCTGGGCGGCGATGACATCCGTGTGGTCCAGCGACGCGCCGGTGTGCGCTGGCAGAGCCGTGACTTCCTGCCCCTGGTGGGCCCGGCCCCCGAAGGCGCCGGGCCCGGCCTCTATCTGAATCTCGCCCATGGCAGCCGTGGCATCACGGCCACACCACTGTGTGCCGAACTGCTGGCCGACCGGATCACCGGGGCGACGCCCGCCGTGGATACGGAAATACTTGACGCACTGCTGCCGCAGCGCTTTAGATAAGCATCCCTTGAAACAAGCCGCGCCCGGACGTATCCGGAGCTTTCCCGGGCGCCGTCACAACAACAACCCGGAGAGCCCCTTCCATGCCCCTGCCAGTCACGTCCCTCTACACAGGATTCTTCCTGCTGCTGATGCTCGCGCTTGCGGTGAACGTGGTACGCCTGCGCATGAGCGAGAAGGTCTCCCTCGGCGATGGCGACAACCGGAGGGTGCGCCAGGCCATGCGAGCCCACGCCAATGCCGCCGAGTACGTGCCCGTGGTGCTGATCGGCCTGGCGCTGCTGGAGCTGGCCGGAGTAGCCGTCTGGATGCTGCTGCTCTACGGTTCGGTTTTCCTGGTCGGCCGGGTCCTCCACGCCATCGGCATGGTGCAGCCGCGCAGTGTCACACGCATGCGCCAGCTGGGCATTGTACTCAGCTGGGCCGTGATGCTGACGATGGCCGCGCACCTGCTCGTTCTGGCATTTGGCTCACTCTGACACGACTCTGATGCAGGAGGAATTTCATGGCCAGTGTGCGTGCACGACTTGCCAATTTCGCCGTCCGTCGTCTGATTCGCCGTGACCAACTGTCGCGCAAACAGGCAGCACCCCATTTTCGCAAGGCGCTCAGCCGTCCGCTTCTGCCCACGCTGGGCCTGCGGGGCATCACGATCGATCAGTGCGAGCGTCAGGGTGTACGCTGTCATCAGCTGAGTGTGAACCGGCCCGAGCGAACCCTGCTGTATATCCACGGCGGTGGTTTCGTGGCCGGACGACCGGATACCTACCACAATTTCTGCGGCCGCCTGGCAAAACGGCTCAACGCGAATGCCTGTCTTCCCCAGTACCGGCTGGCTCCGGAACACCCCTACCCTGCGGGCCTGGAGGACTGCCTGAGCACATACCGCAGCCTGCTTGAAGACGGCGTGGACCCGCAGCGAATGATCGTGGCGGGCGATTCCGCCGGCGGCAGCCTGACCCTGGCACTGCTGCTTGCGCTGCGGGATGCGGGCGAGCCCCTTCCGGGCTGCGCATTGGCGATCTCACCAGCCACGGACGCCACCCTGTCGAGCGCCAGTCACCGTGAGAATGCACAACGTGACGCCATGCTCTCGCCGACAATGATTGAACATTCCGCCGCCCTCTACCTGCAGGGCGAAGACCCCCGCACTCCCGGCGCCTCGCCGCTGTGGGGCGACTATGACGGGCTGCCGCCACTGCTGCTGACTACCAGCGAGAGCGAATGCCTGCGCGATGACTGCTATCGGGTTGCCGAAAAGGCGCGCGAGGCGGGCGTGGAGGTGGAACTGATCAGCCGCCGGGACATGCCCCATGTCTGGCCGATCTTCGTGCCGCTGCTTCCCGAGGCCAATCGCGATCTCAAGAGGATGGCCGCCTTTATTCGCAGGCATTGCCCGTAGGAGCACTGCTTTGCAGCGCGAAGGGTCGCGGCGAGATTCGCGCTGCAAAGCAGCGCTCCTACAATGAGGCAGGCGGGTCGTCGAGGGCGGCGGCTTCCTCGCGGGAGAGGATGTTGATGGTTTCCGTGGCCTCGTCGAAAAAGACCACGGCCTCACCGGACTCGAGTCGGCGGCGGACCTGCTCGACGCGCGTGGACAGGGGCACCTCCCTTTCCCCGTAATCGGTTCCGTCCCGGGTGACGAACTCCTGGATCAGGTTCTCCAGGGCATCGGCGGGGATTTCGCGCCAGGGCACGATCATGGCAATACCACAGCCGGTGCGGACTCAGGCAATGGCGCCTTCCCGGGCCCATTCGCAGCGCACGCGCAACGGCTCTTCACTGGGCTCATGGCAGGCCTCGGCGGCTTCCCAGACAAAGGTATGGTGGCCGGCAAGTTCCGTTTCCAGATGCACCACCGCATTGACCCAGTACATCTGCTTGAGCAGGGCCTCGAACTTCTTCACCCACTCTTCCCATTCATACTCCACGGCCTGATAGGACATGCCGAAATGGATCACCTGGGTCTGGAAGGTGCCTCCCATCAGATCGTCGCCGGGAGCGGAGAACATCTCCCGGCAGAGAAACGGCCAGGCATCCGCATTGGGAAGCCCGCGCAGCACCCGGCGATTATGGAAACAGCTCTCCTTCCTTTCCCGCAGGGAACCGAAGGGAAGATGCTTGATGCAACCATACACGATGGATTCCGAATCCAATTGTGCTCCCCTTGAAAACATACCTATCGGCAACGTGCCAGTTGCCGCTCGTATTCATTGGCTCGCCGCTGTACCCGGCGGGCCACATCCATCAGCCAGGGCTTCTGCTCGAACGTCCTGCGCCGGAAGCCGCCATGACCCTCATGGTACGCCAGATACAGGCTGTAGGCATCATCACGCGGCAATCCGATGGTGCGCGCCGAGTGGTCATGGTACCAACCGACGAAATGGATGGCGTCACGGAAACGTCTGCGCTTTGCATTCATGCGACCTGTTTCACGCTGATACCAGGCCCAGGTGCCGTCCTGGGCCTGCGCAAAACCGTAGGCACTGCTGGGACGGCGCCAGGGAATCACCCAGAGCAGCCTGGTGCGGGGCGGGCGCGCCCGGGCCTGGAAGCGTGATTCCTGCCAGATGGTAGCCAGCATTACGGACTTGGGGATATTGAATTCCTTTTCGACGCGTGATGCATGGCGATACCAGTTGTTGAACCAGCCGCCCTTCTCGTCAAAGATGACACAGGCGTTGGCGGGGTTGGAAGGCGGGCTGGTAGTGCAGGCCGCAAGGAAAAGCAATGCAATCAGAGCAGACCAGCGCACATGAATATCCTCCAGGGCCATTTCAGTACATCGATGATCGCAACATCGCGGACGCGTTCCCGGAATTTGTACCGGTACCGATAAACCTGTTCAACCTGTTTCCTGCGTTTGCAGAAACGCGACAAGCGCCTGCTCGTCCAGAATTGTGACCCCGTACTCTCTGGCCTTGTCCAGCTTGGAACCCGCGCGCTCTCCGGCGACCAGATAATCCGTCGATCCCGAAACCGAGCCGGTGACCTTCGCACCCAGTTTCCTCAACGCCTGACCCGCCTCATCCCGGGTCATGCCCGAGAGCGTGCCCGTCAGCACAAAGGTCATGCCCTCGAGCGGGCTCGCCGCTCCGCTTGTACGCTCGGCGGCCTCCTTGTGCATGCCGAACTCGAACAGCTGACTTTCCAGCTCCAGCAGGCTGTTGAGATTTTCACTTCCGGCAAGAAAGGCGGCAAGTTTTCCGCCCGCCTGATCATTCTGCACCACCCGGGCCAGCTCCTGCTGGTCCGCCGCGCGAAGCTTCTCCACGTGTGGATACTGATGCTCCACCATCTGCGCACGTACCGGCCCGATCTTGTCGATTTCCCGGCTCAACAGGATATCCGCCAGCCCGTAACGGCCCTGGATGGAAGGGCTGACCCCCCTGTCTCGGTCATCAAACGCCCCGTACTGGACGAGTCGATCAAGCTCCTTGCTGTTCTCCCGGTCCCGGAAAAAGCTGCAGACCTGCCAGGCAAGCACCCTGTCAAAACCCTCCATCATGGCGAGCGTTTCGGGAAGAAGCGCACGGATACGCGCCAGGGAGCCGAAAAGTCCTGCCAGGGTCCTCGACAGCTCCTCTCCCACACCAGGAATGCCCATGGCATGGATGAACTTCTCCAGGGGCCGGGAACGGCTCTGCTCAATGGCCCGGACGATCTTGTTTGCCAGAGTTTCCTTGAAACCTTCAAGCTCCAGCAAGGTGTCGGCTTTCAGCCGGTACAGATCGGAAGGGTAGCTGACCAGCCCCTTCTCCACGAACAGCTCGGCCTGTTTTTCGCCAATACCGCGGATATCCATGGCCGTGCGGGAAACATAATGAGAAATGGCCTGGATCCGCTGTGCCGGGCAGTCAAGCCTGCCTATGCAGCGATACTCCACTCCTTCCCTGCCCTGCTCTGCCCTGCCGCCGGGAGCAACGAGTCGTACCCGTTCCACGGGCGAGCCGCATTCCGGGCAGGATGAAGGAACGTGGATACTTCGTGCGTTCCGGGGGCGCTTTTCCGGGATCACCTTTACCACCTTGGGAATCACGTCACCGGCGCGGTACACCACCACGCTGTCGCCAACGCGGACATCCAGGCGCTCAATCTCGTCCATGTTATGGAGCGTGGCATTGCGAACCGTCACGCCGCCCACATTCACGGGCTCGAGTCTGGCCACCGGCGTCAGTGTCCCCAGACGTCCCACCTGAAACTCGACATCGCGAACCACGGTGATCTCTTCTCGTGCCGGCAGCTTGTGGGCAATGGCCCAGCGCGGGGCACGGGAGATGAAGCCCAGCCGTTGCTGCCAGTCGAGACGATCCACCTTGTACACGGCGCCGTCGACTTCGTAATCGAGCCGGTCACGACGTTCGACCAGGCCCCGATACCACTCAAGCAGTTGCTGCGTGCCCCGGCAGGCCTCTGCGTCGGGGCTGGTGCGAAGCCCCCAGCCGCGCAACTGCTCGAAGACCGCACTCTGGGTGGCCGGCCAGTCCAGGCCTTCCAGCTGCGCCAGGCCGTAGGCGAAGAACTCCAGGGGGCGCTCGGCGGTAATCCGCGGGTCGAGCTGGCGCAGGCTTCCCGCGGCGGCATTGCGGGGGTTGGCAAAGACCTTGCCTCCCTGCTCGTGCTGTCTGCGGTTGAGACGCTCGAAACCACTCAGGGGAATGACCACCTCACCACGCGCCTCCACCAGCTCCGGCACGGAGTCTCCGCGCAGACGCAGCGGAATACTATCGATCGTGCGCGCATGAAGGGTGATGTCCTCGCCGGTTTCCCCGTCGCCCCGGGTGGCGGCCCGTGCCAGAACACCGTCGCGATAGAGCAGGCTCACGGCCACGCCGTCGAGCTTGGGTTCCGCCATGTAGGTAATGTCGCCATCGAGCTCCAGACGCTCCCGGATCCGGCGGTCGAAGGCCTTCACTTCTTCCTCGTCGAAGGCGTTGCCCAGCGATAGCATGGGCACTTCGTGGCGGACTTCGGCGAACTCTTCCAGGGGCTTTTCGCCCACCCGTTGTGTGGGCGAGTCCGACGTCACCAGCTCGGGATGTTCTGCCTCCAGCTCCTGCAGGCGCCGGAAGCAGCGGTCGTATTCCGCATCCGGCACCGCCGGATCATCCAGCACGTAGTAGCGATAACTCCAGTCGTTGAGCTGTTCGCGCAGCCGGCGGATTTCTCCGGCAACCCTGTCAGCGGACATGGCGGACCCGTTGACGGCGTTCGAACTCCTGGACCCGCTGGCGCATATGCTCGGCGGTCTGCGGGGTGAGTACACTGCGCTGCTCGTCGCGCAGCTCAGCGCCGAGCGCGTGGGCTAAACGCCGGGTGGTTGCCAGCATCTGATCCAGCGCATCCAGCGGCCGTCCCGGGCCCGGCATCCTGAGAAAGAAGGTCACACCGGCAAATGCTTCCTCTTCCATGCAGTCGATGTCGAAGGTGCCCGGCTCCACCGCATTGGCCATGCTGAACTGAAGCACTTCCCGGCCATCTTCCTCCCGGGTGTGGTAATGAAAGATGTTCATTTCGCCGAACCGCAGGCCGTTCTCCAGCAGCAGTTCAAGAAGCTGCCGTCCGTTGAAACGCTCACCGCTGCGCGCCAGCATGTGGATCACCAGCACTTCCAGCATGGGCTCATCGTGCCCCGCGGCTTGCGTGCGGGACGTCCTTGCGGAGGAATGCCGCGGGGCAGCACTGGCGGGTGCGGGCTCGGGTTCGAGGCGGGAATCCGGCCCGGCCGCGGGCTCCGGTTCAGGCTCCCGCGCGGACTCCGCTTCCGGCTCCGGCGCATCGTTACGCGCGGAGAAGACCGAAGGCAGGGGATCATCGTCGTCAATCGGCGGGTCTGCTTCATTGTCGTCCGGAAACAGGCGCGGCTGTCTTGCCTGACGCTGTTCCGGGGGAGTTTCGTCCGGCTCCATGACCAGCGGCGGCGCATCGTCGCCGTTGCGGCGCACCACCCGCGCCGAGCCGACCAACTCGGGATTACGGTCCTCTTCCGGGTCGTCCCGGTCCTCGTTGCCGCCGGGGCGGATCCGCATCTGAAGCCGCCCCTGTCGCTCGCGCCAGACGCGACGCAGCCCGTCGGCGACGATCAGCAGGATCAGAATCACCAGAATGCCGATCAGGGTTTCCAGATTCAGCCCCATGGGTCTCCAGTTCCTTGTCCAAGTCCGAAGAAGTCGATCAGCCCGCGGCCATCTCCGCGGCTTCGTCCACATCCACGGAAACCAGGCGTGACACGCCCGGCTCGTGCATGGTTACCCCCATCAGCGTTTCGGCCATTTCCATGGTGATCTTGTTATGCGTAATGTAAATGAACTGCACCTTTTCCGACATCTCCCGCACCAGATTGCAGAAGCGCGTCACGTTGGCGTCATCCAGCGGCGCATCCACCTCGTCCAGCAGACAGAATGGCGCCGGATTGAGCTGGAAGATGGCGAACACCAGTGACAGGGCCGTGAGCGCTTTTTCGCCGCCGGAGAGCTGGTGGATGGAGCTGTTGCGCTTGCCCGGAGGACGCGCCACGATCGCGATCCCCGTGTCGAGCAGGTCCTCTCCGGTCATTTCCAGGAAGGCGTGACCGCCGCCGAACACCTTCGGAAACAGCTCCTGAAGCCCCTGGTTGATGCGCTCGAAGTACTCGCGAAAGCGCGTGCGGGTTTCCCGGTCAATGCGGTTGATGGCATTTTCCAGCGTGCGCAGCGCGTCTTCCAGGTCCTCGTTCTGCTTGTCCAGATACTCCTTGCGTTCCAGCTGGGTCCGGTGCTCATCGATGGCGGCCAGGTTGATCTGGCCGAGACGCTGGATGCGCTGCGCAAGCTGCTCGAGCTCCTGGCTCCAGCGCTGCTCGTCGGCATCCTCCGGCAGGGTGCGCACCAGTTCCTCGGGGTCGAACTCCTGTTCCACCAGCTGCTCGTGGATGGTATTGCGCCGCACCTTGATTTCCTGCCACTGCATGCGCTGCTGTTCCAGCCCGTCACGAACGTCCCGTGCCTGCTGCTCGTATCTCTGCCGGTTCTCCTCGCGCGCACGCATGTCGTGTTCCACCGTTTCCAGCTCCCGGCGGACCTCCATCAGGTGGCTTTCCTTCTCCTGGCGTTCGGCCAGCTTCTGTTCCAGCTGTTCACGAAGCTCCGCCTCCGGATCCTCGTCGCCCTGGCGCAACTGTTCCTCGAGCAGCGTCTTGCGCTCGCCCAGTGAGGCCACTCGCTCGTCCAGGCGAACCAGACCATCGCGCAGTGAATCCGCCTGGGTGCGCGCGGCCTGGACCTCCATGGCAAGGTGGTGCGCCTGGTCCCGCTCCTGGCGGGCCTTCTGCCTTGCCTCATCGAGCCGGGCCCGGCACTCGTCGCGGCGGGTCAGAAGGCCCTCGCGGCGCTCGTTGTCCTGCTCCATGGCATCCAGGGCCTCCGCCAGCGTCGCCCGGGCGGAACGCAGCTGCTCCTGCTCCTGCTCGCGCTGCTCACGGCTTTCCTCGAGCTCCCGCCCGAGGCGCTCACGGCGGGCGGTGATCTGTTCCAGCCGCACCTGGCGGGCACTCAGGCTGGCGTTGACCTCGCCGAGCTCGCGATTGAGCCGGCCGGCCCGCTGCTGGCTTTCCTCGCGCTGCTCCTCAAGGGAAGCCAGTCGTTCGCGGCCACTTTCCAGCGCCTGCTGTTCCTCCTCGATGCGGACCTGCTGCCGTTCAATCTCGGCTTCAAGCTCCTCGAGCTGTCGGCGACGCTCGAGAACGCCGGCTTCCCGGTCGCGTTCACGAACCACCTGCAGCCAGTCCCGGCCCAGATGAATCCCCTCGCGGGTCACCACCGACTCGCCGGGCGAAAGCCGCTCGCGCATGCCCAGGGCCTCCGCCAGGCTGTCCACGGCATGGACGCCATCCAGCCGGGCCGTCACGGGCCCGGATACCTTCTCCGCCAGCATGGGCGCGCCAGCGCCGCCGCCACTGGCCTGCGGACGGTCGGCGGTCAACAGGCACACCCGGCCGTGCTCCAGATCACCAAGCCACTGCTCGACCTGGTCCAGCCCCTCCACGCACACGCCCTGGAGGGCGTCGCCGAGCACCGTTTCCACGGCCCGTTCCCAGCCCGGTTCCACTTCCAGCCGGTCCGCCAGCCGTGCGTTGCCCTCCAGCCCGTGACGCGCCAGCCACTCGCTGACGCTGCCGTCATCGCCCATGGCCGCCTTCTGCAGTGCTTCCAGGGAGGCGTGACGGCTAAGGTGCTGCTGCAGATCCGTGCGGAGGCTGTCGAGATGTCGGCTGCGTTCGGCGTTCTCGTTGCGCAGTACGCCCATTTCTTCCTGGAGCCGTTCACTGGCCTGCTCGGCTTCCTCGATCTGCTGGCGCAGTTGCCCGGCCTGCTCTTCCAGCTGGCGGGTTTCTTCGGTCAGCGGCCCGGAGTCCAGCTCCGCCTGTTCCTTCTGCATGCGCTCGAGCCGTTCGGCAAGGCGCTCGCTGGATTGTTCCAGGTGCTGGATGCGGGACTGCTCCACCTCGGCGGCACGGCGTGACTCCGAGGCCCGCTGATTGAAACTCTCCCATTCCTGCTGCCACTGCTGCATGGCTTCATCGGCTTCGGAAAGCACCCGGGCCGCGGTCTCCTCACGCTCACGCGCCGCCTCCAGCTTCGGCTCCTGTTCCGCCAGGCGCTCGTCCAGTTCGGCAATCTTCTCGCGGTCCTCGCTCAGATGCCGGCTGCTCTCCTCCCAGCTCTGGCGTACGCCCTCGAGTTCCTCGGCCAGTTGCTGGCGGCGCTCGCGCTGGTGCTGGATGCTCTGTTCCAGCCGGGTGACTTCGCTGCCCAGCGCGTAGAACGCCTCCTGCGCCTGGTTGAAGCGCTCCTGCACCGCGCCATGCTGCTCGCGCAGGCGCTCCAGCTCCGCATCCATTCCCCGGGCATCGGCGTTTCTCGCCTCCAGTTCCACTTCGCGCTCGCGCAGGGCCTTTTCCAGCTCCGAAGCCTGCTCATTGAGCAGTCGCCAGCGTAGCGCCTTCAGGAAGGCACTCTTCTGCCGCTCTTCTTCCTTGTACTGCTTGTACTTCTCCGCCGCCGCGGCCTGCCTTGCCAGGTGCCCGAGCTGGCGCTCGAGTTCCTCGCGGATATCATTGAGCCGCTCCAGATTCTCGCGGGTGCGGCGCATGCGATTTTCGGTTTCCCGACGGCGTTCCTTGTACTTGGAGATCCCCGCCGCCTCCTCGACATAAACCCGCAGTTCCTGCGGCTTGGCCTCGATCAGCCGCGAGATCATTCCCTGCTCGATGATCGCGTAACTGCGCGAACCCAGGCCCGTACCCAGGAACAGATCGGTAATGTCCTTGCGACGGCAACGGGTACCGTTGAGGAAGTACCCGGATTGGCCGTCGCGGGTGACCTGACGCTTAACCGAGATCTCGGAATAGCCGGCAAACTCACCGCCGATCTTTCCCTCGGTGTTGTCAAAGACCAGTTCAATGGAAGCCTGCGCCACCGGCTTTCTGGCATTGGAGCCGTTGAAGATCACATCCGCCATGGACTCGCCACGCAGATGCTTCGCCGAGGACTCGCCCATTACCCAGCGAACGGCATCGATGATGTTCGACTTGCCACAGCCGTTGGGCCCAACGACCCCCGTCATGTTCGAGGGGAAATGGGCGGTTGTGGGATCCACGAAGGACTTGAATCCGGCAAGTCGGGTACTTTTCAGTCGCATAGGTGTTCAGGGCCTGTGCACGGGCGCCGCATCCGGCGGCGCATTCTGTTGAGAGCCGCATACCGGAGCCCGCGGGGGGTGCGGACTCCGAACGCAAGTGTATAGAAAATCGCGGCGCGGCACTAACCGATTGTCGGCACACCGCCGCTGTGCGCGGCGGCGACGTGCCAACCGTGCAACCTGCAAGTCATTGATTCGGCAGGCCCGCGGTCGCGAACCGGCCGGGCTATTCCGCCCGGCGCCTGCGCCGCTCGCCCCAGGCCACCTCGATCTGGCGCGCGCGCTGGATCGAATCCTGCACCAGCGAGGACTGGTGCTCGGCGAACTCGCGGATGATCTCCAGCGCCGAGCGCGCGTCCCGGCGGAAAATGGTCTCGATGATCGCCTTGAAGAAGCCCAGGCATTCCTTCATTTCGTCCTGCTCCAGATGCAGGGCCATGTAATAGGCCCGCTGGATCGCCGGCTGCAGGTTCATCATGATGTCTTCCACGAAATCGTTCCGGGAAAAGGGGTACGCCAGCTCCAGGAACTCGAAGCTGCTGCGGAAGAATGCCTCCACATCCCGGTTGTCCGCGTCCGTCTGGAGCCGGTGAATCACCTCGATGAACGGGTCCAGGTCATCCTCGCCCATGACCTTGATGGCCTTGCGCACCACCAGCCCCAGAAGAATCTGCATGATCTCGTACAGACTCCGCACATGGGACTCGGACATCTCCTTCACCACGGCGCCGCGGCGGGGCAGGATATCGATGAGGTGGCGGCGCTGCAGGATCAGCAGGGCCTCGCGCACGGAGCCACGGCTGACGTCCAGTTCCGAGGCAATGCGCATTTCCTGCATCCGGTCACCGGCCAGCATCTCTCCGCGAATGATCTGCCCGGCCAGGTGCTCGGCGATCTGCTCGGCAAGGCTGTCCCTGGGTCTGAACGTCATGGATACCCCTTTTCTCACCGGCAATGCGATTGTCGGACTATATTACAGTCCGGCAACCCGGTGAAGCCGCCTGGCCTCTCCCTCGGCCAGTGACCCCGGCACCCCGGCAGGGTTACCCACAGATTCTGTGGAAAACTCTGTGGATGTTTTGTCGGAAAGTCCCGTGAAGGCCCGGCATTCTCCGTTTTCGCCCACAATGATGAAAAAATGCCCAGCTCGGCAATTCCTTTTAAAACAACAACTTGCGACAATGAAATGTAAAATCAAGCACTTGCGCCTGATAGCTCCAAAGAGGATCAGGATCTGAGCAAAAGCTGTGCAAAACTTTTGCGCGATCCGGGCCGGAATCGCGCTGGAGAGATTTTCGGGGGAAGGGTATGGGCGTTAGCGACGCAGCGTGGCCGTCACTCCTATGGTGAGCCGCGGTTCGACATCTTCATTTCTTTCTTCGACTTCCTCCAGTACCGCCATGCCACTACTGACTGTCCAGCGTGTATGCTCGTTGACCCACTGGTAACCCAGTTCGGCGCCGGCACCGAGTCTTTCCCGCTGATGGCGCCCGTCCAGATCACCGGCCAGCACACCGGTAAAGAAACCACTCTCGGCGGTGCGACCACGCTCAATGCGCCGGCGCATTCCGGCCACCCAGCGTACTTCATCGAAACCGTCCCAGCCCCGTGAGGCAACATGCCCACCGGGAAGGATATAGAACGTATTCCGCTCGCCCGCCCACTCGATATTGGGCCCGATCACCCCATTGACATACCCCGCGCCAAGCAGAAGCTCGGCACTGGCCAGACCAGGCAGGCAGAACAGGAAAGCTGTCAGCGCGCGTAGACGCATGGGCCTTGAAACCTCATTATTGTTCTTTTCAGTCAGCGCCGCACAGCGACGCCAACGGCCATTGTGGCCAAGCTCTTCCGGTAAGGCAAGTCGCCGCGGCCGGCCGGATTCCGCCCTACTGCGGGTCCGGAACCAGACGCACGTTGATCACGCCCTCGATCGCCTGGAGCCGGTCCAGGGTCTCCGGCTCCGGCTTCACCTCGAGATCCAGCAGGTTGTAAGCCAGATCGTCCCGGGACTTGTTGAGCATGTCGATCACATTGATGTCCCGGTCGGAAAGCACCGCCAGCACATTGCCCAGCATGCGGGGCACATTGCGGTTGGTCACCGCCAGGCGATGACCGCCGGCACGCTCCAGGATCAGCGTTGGGAAATTCACCGAATTGACGATATTGCCATGCTCGAGGAAATCGATCAGTTGCCGCGAGGCCATGACGGCGCAGTTCTCCTCGGATTCCACGGTGCTCGCGCCCAGATGGGGCATGGCCACCACACCGGGTACGCCCTGGAGCATGGGCGACGGAAAGTCGGTGAGGTAGGCGCCAAGACGCCCCTCCTGCAGGGCCTGCACGGCCGCCTCGTCATCCACGATCCCCTCGCGGGCGAAGTTAAGCAGCCGGGTGCCGGGCTGTACGGCACCGAGCATGTCCGCGTTGATCAGGTTCCGGGTGGCATCCAGCAGGGGAAGATGCAGGGAAATATAGTCCGCGCGGGCCATCAGCGCGCCCAGATTTTCCATGCGGCCCACCTGGCTGGGCAGCCGCCAGGCCGCCTCCACGGACAGCGCCGGGTCGTAGCCGATCACTTTCATGTCCAGCCCCAGCGCCATATGGGCAACCCGTGAGCCGATCGCGCCCAGCCCCACCACGCCCAGGGTCTTGCCAGCAAGTTCGCCGCCACGGAAGCGCTTCTTCTCCGCTTCCACCAGCCGATGCATGGCGTCGGCGTCGGTTTCATCCAGGGTGCGCAGCCACTCAATGCCCTCGAGGATCCCCCGCGAGCCGAGCAGCAGCGCGGCCAGCACCAGTTCCTTGACCGCATTGGCATTGGCGCCGGGGGTATTGAAGACCGGGATGCCCATTTCGGTGAAGCCGTCCACGGCGATATTGTTCACGCCGGCGCCGGCGCGGGCCACGGCCTTCAGCGCCGGGCTGACCTCTCCGGTTCCCAGCTTGTGGCTGCGCAGCAATACCGCATCCGGGTCCGCCAGTTCGCTGGCGACTTCATAGCGCTCCCGGGGGAAACACTCCAGTCCCTTGACGGCAATCTGATTGAGTGTCTGGATCTTGAACATCAACTGCTCCTGCAATCCCGCCCGTGACGGGAAAAACCGATTTGCCCAATGTGTTGCGCCGGGATCAGTCAGCACCCATCAGATGGGAATGTCGTCGATCCTGTCGGCAACTTCGTCGATACGGGCATTTCCTTCCCGGAAGGCATCGTTCATGGTGTTGCCAACCACGGGAAACACCGAAAGGGTGGCGCCCACCACGGTCCCCGCCGAACCCACCAGACGCATGGGCGTGGTAACAATCTTGGTCAGAAAACAGCCACTGAGCATGGCAACCAGCACGGTGATGACGGCGATTCTTGTTGTATTCTTTTTCATGGCTCCACGTCCCTACATGGCCCCTGTGCTTGACCCGGCCTATTCAAATACAGCCAACGGAAAATAACAAGGGACTCCGAGCGCACTTCAGTACCGGAATCCGGCGCTGTTCGCGCCGCAAGCAGCGCTCCCGCGGGTGCCAGAAGAGCTTTTGCGACACCGGTCAGTATTGTCAGTACTGGAAGGACATCCCCAGGCGGCGCCCCACCTCCTCATAGGCTTCCACCACACCCCCTAGCTCCTGGCGGAAACGGTCCTTGTCCAGCTTCTCCCGGGTTTCCCGGTCCCAGAGACGGCAGCCATCCGGGCTAAACTCGTCGCCCAGCATGATCCGGCCGTCGGCAATGCCGAATTCCAGCTTGTAGTCCACCAGCAGCATGCCGCCGTCGAGAAACAGCGGCCGCAGTACCTCGTTGACGCGCGAGGAAAGCTCCTTCATCTCCGCCAGCTGTTCCGCTTCTGCCCAGCCGAAACTGATCGCGTGGGATTCATTGATCATGGGGTCGCCCAGGGCGTCGTCCTTGAGAAAGAGCTCGAACACCGGCGGAGTCAACTCCCGGCCTTCCTCCACACCCAG
>SLJS01000199.1 GCA_007135015.1 Alcanivorax sp.
GCGAGTGGCGAGTGGCGAGTGGCGAGTGGCGAGTGGCGAGTGGCGAGTGGCGAGTGGCGAGTGGCGAGTTTATCAAGCGTGGATCGGGGCATTTTCTGTCAAGGTGCTACCGATAAACCGCAACGGAATGCACACGCCGGGACTGACCACCCACGCCCCCGCTTATCTCGCCTCTCGTAGCCCGCCTCTCACCTCTGCGCGGCAAAGCCGCGCCGGCACCGTTCAGGCCGTGTGGCGCCCTGCCGCCTGTATGAACTGGCCGGCGGACAGCTGCCATTCCTCGCCCTGGTAGTACGCCTCCACCCGGGGGTTCATCACGCGGAACCACAGCGGCGGAACCAGTGCCAGCACGTACATGCCCGCGTAACCGGTGGGCAGCTGTGGCGCTTCGTCATAATGGCGCAGCACCTGGTAGCGGCGGTTGGGGAAGGCGTGATGGTCGGAGTGGCGCTGCAGGTGGAACAGCCCCATGTTCGTCAACAGGAAATTGCTGTTCCAGGAATGCGCCGGTGTGGTGCGTTCATAGCGACCGTTTTCCAGCTTGCGCCGGTGCAGCCCGTAATGCTCCACATAGTTGATGATCTCCAGCGTGGTAAAGCTCATCCAGCTCACGCCCAGATAGAACAGTGCGCCCTGCCAGCCGAAGGCGACGAAGAAGCCGGCCAGCAGCAAGGCGCTGATGGCATACCACCAGATCAGTTCGTTGCGCCAGTGCAGGGCCGGAAGGCCGCGACGGGCAAGCCGCTCGGCCTCCAGCTTCCAGGCATTGAGGAAGTTGTGCAGGTAGGCGCGCGGCAGGAAGTGATACAGGCTCTGGCCAAAGCGCGCGGAGGAAGGATCTTCCGGCGTGGACACGTGTACGTGGTGACCACGAATGTGCTCCACCTTGAAGCCGGCATAGCACACCGAAGCGTACAACAGCCCTCCCGCCCAGTTTTCCAGGCGCGTGCGCCGGTGGATCAGTTCATGACCCACGTTGATGGCCAGAATGGCGCTGACAATGCCAACCGACAGAATCCAGCCGACCTGCCCGAGCAGACCAAACTGCTCACCGTGCCGGGTAAAGACCCAGGCACCAAAGATCAGCACCGCGAACTGGACCGGCACCACCAGCAGGGTGATCAGCGGATACCACCAGCTCCGACTCATCTTCTCCACCTGCTCGTCAGTGGGATTGGCCGGGTCCCGGCCCACCAGGTGATCCAGCACGGGCAATACGCCGAAGATGAGAAACAGCGGCCACCAGGCGTACAGGCTGTACAGGCCCGAGGCCTGCATGTTCTGCCAGGCATTGAACGGCAGCCAGGCCACCACGAACACCAGCAGAAAGAGAACCTTCTTCAGCGCGAGCACTACACTGGAAGGAAGATGAGACAGCATTGCGGACCTCCCGGTCATGGAGCTGTTGTTATTCCGGTTGCTCCACTATGCGTCAGCCGGTGCCGCCCTTCAGGTGGTGAATTGACAACTTGCTGTCATTTTCAGACACTCCAGTCATGACCGATCCCGCCTCACTCACCGCCATGCGCTACCTGGCCGGCCTGCGCGACATGCTGGCCGAACAGGGGCTGGACACGACGGCACTGCTGGCGGGCACCGGCCTGACCGAGAAGCGTCTGGAAGAGCCCGGCGCCTTTTCCGGCCGGGAGGAGTTCGAAACCTTCATCGCGAATGCCCGGGCCCTCAGCGGTGACCCCTTGCTGGGTTTTCACCTGGGCCGGCGACTGAACCTCAGTGCCCACGGCACCATCGGGTTTGCCGGCCTGACGGCGGCCGATGTCGGCCAGGCGCTGGCCCTGGCGGTGCGTTTCTTTCCGCTGGTGACCTCACTGATCCGCCCCGCCCTGTCCGATGAAGGCGAGTATGCGGTGGTACGCATCACGCCACTGCCCGGACTGAACCCGGCAACCGAACAGTTCCTGGTCCAGACCCTGATCGCTAGCGTGGACCTGATGGCCGGTTTCCTGCTCGGCGGACAGGCCCGAGCCCTGCACATCGACCTGGCGGACGGCCCCGTGGAGCTGGAAAAACGCCGGGAACTGTCCGCGAGCACCCTGGACTGCCGCGCCCGGGAGCACTGCATCCGGCTACCTTCCCGGCTTCTGGAAATCCCCTTCGCCCTGGCCGATACACGCTCGGCCCGGGAGGCGGTGCGTCGGTGCGAGGAAGAACTCGGGGCGCTGGAACGACTCACCGGCTTCCATGCACGGTTGTATCAGCAACTACTCGTCAGTGACCAGGCCCAGCCCTCACTCGAGGAAATCGCGGCCCAGTTGCATGTATCGTCACGCACCGTCCACCGCAGACTGGCCACCGAAGGTGTACGCTTCCGCGACCTCGCCAACCGGGCACGCATCGAAAAGGCCAGGCGACTACTTGGCCGCGGAGGCAGTGTCACCGCCACGGCACACCGGCTCGGGTATGGCGACTCCGCCAACTTCACCCGCGCCTTCCGCCGCCATACCGGCATGACCCCTTCGGACTATATGCGCACATGCGATACGGGCCGCAAAGCGGCCACAAGAATTTCCCGTCCGTAGTAGAATCCGCGGACAACAAAGCCCGGTGCGCTCCGGAGGACGAATTCATGATCGGATTTCCCGCTGCCGTTGTCTTTGCCAACGCATTTGAATGGTGGGCCCACAAGCACCTGCTGCACGGCAGGGGCCGTGACCGCAACAGCTCCTTTTCGAGTCACTGGCGCCACCACAAGCGCGTCCGGCAGGACGGCTACCGGGATTCATGGCAATACGAGCGCCCGCTGCACAATCCGGACGGCCGCTGGGAACTCCGCTCCATTGTTCTGGCCGCCTCGGTGGCGTCACTGCCCGGACCCCTGGCTCCGTTCTGGACCCTGGGCGTCTGGTATTCGGCGGCCCGATACTGGCATGTCCACCGCCGCTCTCACCTGGACCCGGAATGGGGCCGCACTCGGGTGCCCTGGCACTACGATCACCACATGAACACGAACCAGAGCGCCAACTGGTGCGTCACCCGGCCCTGGTTCGACCATGTAATGGGCACCCGCATACCGGGTGATTCGCGGTACACGGAAACAAACGTGCTGGGCATGCGCCTTCCGGGATTTCTGGAGCGCCCGCTGAACCGGGCAACCGCATGGCTGACACCCGGAATCTTCGCGACATTGAATGCCGCCCGATTACCGGAAGATCCCGGAGCAAACCGCCCCGGGGGATCAGAAAGAGCCCCTACTGACCGCTGACAGCGGACCGCCGATTACCGCGCCCCGGAGGGGCGCCCACTACGCAGGCGCTTGAGTATGCCTTCGCGGATGTCGCGAAGCTCAAAGGCGGACTTGTCACCCATGGCGTTGAAATCCAGCCGGTGCAGGTGCATGACCGGCTCTTCCTTGCGGAAGGCGCGCAGATCACCCTTGGTGATCACCGGCAGGAAAACGTCATTGCGGAGCTCATACTGCTCGCGCAGCAGACGCAGCCCGGGCTCCAGCCCCACCACCCTGCCCTGCCCGGCACCCCCGCCGGTCTGGTGTAGCGCCAGCCCCTCGCGCTGGACGATATGCCCCGGCACGATGGTGAATTCGGTAGAGCGGATCGCAGCCTCCGGGATGCTGAACCACATGTCCAGGAAGTTCTCCAGATGGGGAGAGATCACCAGTTCCGCCCCGCCGCCGTCCTCGGGTACCAGAATGTCATAGCTGGCATAGAGCTGATGGACCTTGCTCGAGTACACGCACAGGCGCCTGCTCAGCTGGGTAGCAAAGGAAACGGCACGCTCGTGCCGCCGGAAGGCCATCAGGCTCCAGATCAGGCTCTCGTCCACCAGGGAGCCGGGTAGCGCCTTGTCAGCCATGACACTGGTCACGGGAACCTCCATGAAAGGATGCATTTTGTGAACTCTGTCATGTACGGGTTTCGCGCACCAGTTAATTTATGAAAAGGCTCAGGGCCCCGGTACCGGCCCGGCCGATCTGGTACCCGTGCAGGTAGATATACTGAATATCGACCCTCCATCATTTCGGTAA
>SLJS01000148.1 GCA_007135015.1 Alcanivorax sp.
AGAGGGGGCCATCCTTTCTTCGCCGGTGCCTGAACCCCGGAAGAGAAACTCCCGATTTCCGGCCACCGGCCGCCGACCGCCGCGCCCCGAAGGGGCGCCTCTCGTAGCTCGCGGCCCGCAGCCCGTAGCTGCGCCCACAGGGCGCACCTAAAGCAGCGCCCGGCGCAGGTCCTCCAGGGTCTCGGCGATAAAGCGGGTGAAGCGGGCGGCGCTGGCGCCGTCGATGACCCGGTGATCGTAGGAAAGCGACAACGGCAGCATCAGCCGTGGCTCGAATTCGCTGCCGTTCCAGCGCGGCGCCGTGGTCGAGCGGCTCACGCCCAGTATGGCCACCTCCGGCCAGTTCACGATGGGAGTGAAAGCCGTGCCACCGATGCCGCCCAGAGACGAAATGCTGAACGTGCCCCCCTGCATTTCACCCGGCGAGAGCTTTTTCTCCCGGGCCCGCTTCGCCAGTTCACCAACCTCCGCGGCGATTTCCGCCAGCCCCTTGCTGTCCGCGTCACGGAGCACCGGCACCACCAGGCCGTTGGGCGTATCCACTGCCACCCCGATATGGATGTAGTGCTTGCGGATCAGTGCTTCGCCGCTCTTTTCCAGGGAACTGTTGAAGTCGGGAAACTTCGCCAGCGCCACGGCGGAAGCCTTCACCAGAAAAGCCAGCATGGTGAGCTTGACCCCGTCGTTTTCCAGGCGCTGGTTCTGCTCCTTGCGGAAGGCTTCCAGGTCGGTGATGTCGGCTTCGTCATGCTGGGTGACATGGGGAATGCTCAGCCAGCTGCGATGCAGGTTTGTCGCCGAGGTGCGCCGCAACCGGTTCAGCTCAACCCGCTCGATTTCGCCAAAACGGCTGAAGTCGATATCAGGAAGATCCAGGTCCAGACCACCACCGGCGGGAGCGGCAGCCCCCTTCTCGGTAAGCAACCGGTTCACATGGGCATGCACATCCTCCTTGAGAATGCGCCGGCGCGGGCCACTGCCCCGTACTTCCGCAAGGTCCACACCCAGCTCCCGGGCGAGCTTGCGCACTGCCGGGCCCGCGTGCACCGGCCCGGAGGTCCTGCCCCCGGCCGGCGCGGCCTCCGCCTTTTGTTCCTGCTCTTGCGATGCCCCGCCCGGTTGCGCCGCAGCGGGCTGTTCCGCTTCGTCCTTCTTTCCCTGCCTTTCTTTCTTGTAGCCCTTTCTACTGTCCTGCGTGCTCGCCTGCTGCCCGGCGTCTTTTTCGGGCTGTGCCGGCTCCACCACCTCCAGCTCCAGCAGGGCGTCACCCGTGGAAAGCTTGTCCCCGGTGGATGCCTTCAGCGCCACCACCGTGCCCGCCTCGGGTGCGGGAATCTCCAGCGAGGCCTTGTCCGATTCCAGCACGGCGATGACCTGCTCGGCTTCCACGCTGTCGCCTTCCTTCACCGGCAGCTCGATCAGTTCCGCGCTTTCGATGTCGCCCAGATCGGGCACGGTCACCGGCACGACCTTCTTCTGTCCCGAAGACTGTTCCGGAGGCGCGGCCGCCTTGTCCTGTTCCGCGGCCGGAGCGGCTTCGCTCGCATCCTTGTCCCCGGCCGCGGCCTCGCCAGTGTCTTCTCCCTCCACCCCGTCGGCCTCGCCGGGCTGTTCCCGGATGGAATGTTCACCGCCGGCCTCGCTTTCGGTTTCCAGTTCCAGGATGGGGTCGCCTTCCTTGATGCGGTCGCCATTGCTGACCAGCAGTTTTCTCACCCGGCCGCCCTGCGGCGCGGGCACTTCCACCGTGGCCTTGTCCGATTCCAGCACCACGATGGTATCTTCCGCGGCGATGGTGTCGCCGACCTGTACCGGGATCTCGATCACGTCAGCAGGATCACTGCTTCCCGTGTCCGGCACCCTGATGATTTCCACGCTCACGCGTTACTCCTTCTTCCGGAAGTCCTGTTCAGCAATGGGGCGGAAATACTGCGTCCGGGTTGATCTCAAAGCGCTTGATTGCCTCGGCGACCTTGCTGCGGCCCAGCACACCCTTTTCGGCCAGGCCGTGCAGCGCGGCCACCACCACGAAGTAACGGTCCACCTCGAAGAAATGGCGCAGCTTTTCCCGGGAATCACTGCGGCCGAAGCCGTCGGTGCCCAGCACCATGTAGGGTGCTTCGATAAAGGGCCGGATCTGGTCGGCAAAGGTGCGCACATAGTCCGTGGAAGCGATGACCGGACCGGGGCGCGCACGCAGGCACTGCTCCACCCAGCATTGCCGGGGCTCCTCGCGGGGGTGCAGCATGTTCCAACGATGTGTCTCCAGGCCTTCGCGACGCAGCTCGTTGAAGCTGGTCACGCTCCAGATGTCCGACTCCACACCATAGACATCGCGCAGGATCTCGGCGGCGGCTTCGACTTCACGCAGGATGGTGCCGGAGCCAAGCAGTTGGACCTTCTTCTTCGTGTTGCGCTCACTTTCTTCCAGCAGATACATGCCCCGGCGAATCCCTTCTTCCGCGCCCTTCGGCATGGCCCGGTGCACATAGTTCTCGTTCATCAGTGTGATGTAATAGAAGACGTTTTCCTGCTCGGCATACATGCGCCGCAGGCCGTCCTGGATAATTACCGCCAGCTCATAGGCATAGGTCGGGTCGTAACTGATGCAGTTGGGAATGGCACTGACCAGCATCTGGCTGTGGCCATCCTGATGCTGTAGCCCCTCGCCGTTGAGCGTAGTCCGGCCGGCGGTGGCACCAAGCAGGAAACCCCGGGCCTGGATGTCCCCGGCGGCCCAGAACAGGTCGCCCACCCGCTGGTAGCCGAACATGGAATAGAAGATGTAGAAAGGCACCAGTGTATAGTTGTGGTGACTGTAGGCGGTGGCCGCGGCAATCCAGCCGGACATGGCGCCGGCCTCGTTGATGCCTTCCTCCAGGATGCGGCCCTTCCTGTCTTCCCGGTAGTACATGACCTGGCCGGCATCCTCGGGCTCGTACTTCTGCCCTTCCGACGAATAGATACCGAGCTGGCGGAAAAGCCCTTCCATGCCGAAGGTGCGCGCCTCGTCGGGAACAATGGGCACCACGCGGTCGCCGATGCCCTTCTGCTTGATCAGCGACGACATCATGCGCACGAACGCCATGGTGGTGGAGATCGCCCGGTCGCCGCTGCCCTCAAGGAAGTTGCCGAAGATGCCGAGCTCCGGAACATCGAGTTTTTCCGAAGCTTCCCGCCGACGCACGGGAATGGAACCCCCCAGCGCGCCACGGCGCTCACGCAGGTAACGAAGCTCCGGGCTGTCTTCCGGAGGACGGTAATAGGGAACCGACTCCAGCTCCTTGTCGGTAAAGGGCATGTCGAAACGATCCCGGAATTCCTTGAGGCTTTCCAGGTCCAGCTTCTTCATCTGGTGGGTCTTGTTGGTGGCCTCGCCGGTGCCGGTGCCATAGCCCTTTACCGTCTTGGCCAGGATCACGGTGGGCCGGCCAGTATGGTTCACCGCCGCCCGGTAGGCGGCATAGACCTTGAACGGGTCGTGGCCACCACGGTTGAGCCGGTAGATTTCCTCGTCGGAGTAGTCCTCCACCAGTTTCTCGAGTTCCGGATAGGCCTTGAAGAAGTGCTCACGGGTATAGGCGCCCCCGTTCTTCTTGTAGGCCTGGTAATCGCCATCGACGGCTTCTTCCATGCGCCGACGCAGCACGCCGCTGGTATCCTTCTCCAGCAACGGATCCCAGAGCCGCCCCCAGATCACCTTGATCACGTTCCAGCCTGCGCCCCGGAACAGCCCTTCCAGCTCCTGGATGATCTTGCCGTTGCCGCGCACCGGCCCGTCCAGCCGCTGCAGGTTGCAGTTGACCACGAAGATCAGGTTGTCCAGTTTCTCCCGACCCGCCAGCGCCAGGGCTCCCAGTGATTCCGGCTCATCCATTTCGCCGTCACCGAGAAAGGCCCATACCTTGCGCTGCTGCGAGGGAATCATTTCCCGGTTCTGCAGGTACTTCATGATATGAGCCTGATA
>SLJS01000044.1 GCA_007135015.1 Alcanivorax sp.
GCCATTCTTGAACAGCACCAGGCGGTGCGAGGGCCGCAGCCCGGGCTCCACCCTGGCTTCCACCTGGACCTCCGTGGGGTTGTGGATGTTTTCCTCATGCTCGGGAGAGACGATCTCGAGCCGCTCGTAGCGAAATGCCTCCTGCTCGGGCGCTTCTTCCCCGGCGGGCCGGAAGGCGGGACCGGCAGGCATGCGGTTGGGATCGCGGACCTCCACCTCTTCTCCGTCCTCGCCGCCGCGCGGGGGGCGGTCGGTGAAGATCACATTGCCATCGGCATCACGCTTGCGGAAGACCTTGCCGGGCTGGCGCTCCGGCTGCTCCTCCATGTCCCGCTCTCCCGCGCCCTCCCGGCGGCTTTCACGGCGGCTGCCCCCACTACCCTGGTCGCCGGAGGAACCCCGGGTCCATTGCCGCTCGCTATCGTCGCCCTGGGTGGAGGGCCGCTGCCACTCGCCCCGCTCCCCCGAAGAAGCCAGCAAGACGCCCGAATCGGCGGACTCCGCCATGACAGCGCCCGAGCCCGCAAACAGCAGGGCCAGTAACAGCAAGATCCGCATGACGGCGCTCATTCCGGTACTCCGGTAAATAAAGGTCTTCTGTCCCGGATTGTGAGCCTATTCCCCCGCGCTGAAAAGCGCTCCTGCAAACAACCTGCAAACAAAAAGGGCTCCCGCACCGGCGGGAGCCCTTTCGTAAGCCGTTTCGGAGCCAGGCTCCGCGGACGGCTGTCACACAGAGTAGTAGAGGTCGAACTCCACCGGATGCGGCGTCATCAGCAGGCGCTCGATCTCCTGCTCCTTGAGCTCGATGTAGCCCTCGATGGCGTCCTCGGTGAACACCCCGCCTTCCAGCAGGAATTCCTTGTCCGCCTTCAGGGCCTCCACCGCCATGCTCAGCGTGTGGGCCACGGTGGGCACCTTCTTGCCTTCCTCCGGCGGCAGGTCATAGAGATCCTTGTCCATGGCATCACCCGGGTGAATCTTGTTGCGGATGCCGTCCAGGCCGGCCATCAGCAGGGCCGAGAAACACAGATAGGGGTTCGCCGAGGCATCGGGGAAGCGGGTCTCGACGCGCCGTCCCTTGGGGTTGGACACCCAGGGGATCCGGATGGAAGCGGAGCGGTTGCGGGCCGAGTAGGCCAGCATCACCGGCGCTTCGAAGCCCGGCACCAGGCGCTTGTAGGAGTTGGTGGAGCTGTTGGTGAAAGCATTGAGCGCCCGGGCATGCTTGATGACCCCGCCAATGTAGTACAGGGCAGTCTCGGACAGGCCGGCGTAGCCGTCACCGGCAAACAGGTTCTTGCCGTCCTTCGACAGCGACATGTGCACATGCATGCCGGAGCCGTTGTCTCCCACCACCGGCTTGGGCATGAAGGTGGCGGTCTTGCCGTAGGCGTGGGCCACGTTGTGGACACAGTATTTCAGAATCTGCACCTCGTCGGCCTTGGCCGTCAGGGTGTTGGCGCCCACGCCGATTTCGCACTGCCCCGCCGTGCCCACTTCATGGTGATGCACCTCGATCTCCAGGCCCATCTGTTCCATGGCCTGGCACATGGCCCCGCGGATATCGTGAAGGCTGTCCACCGGGGGAACGGGAAAGTAGCCGCCCTTGACGCCCGGGCGGTGACCGATGTTGTTGCGGTTGAATTCCTCGCCGGATACCCAGGCCGCCTCCTCGGAGTGGATCTCGTACATGGCGCCTTCCATGTCGGTCTTCCACTGCACCGAATCGAACACGAAGAATTCGGGTTCCGGGCCGAACAGTGCGGTATCGGCAATACCGGAAGACTTGAGGTACTCCTCGGCGCGCCGCGCAATCGAGCGCGGGTCCCGCTCATAGCCCTGCAGGGTGGACGGCTCGACGATGTTGCAGCGCAGGTTCAGGGTGGTCACGTCGGTGAAGGGATCCAGGATGCAGGTGTCATCTTCAGGCATCAGGATCATGTCGGACTCGTTGATGCCCTTCCAGCCCTGAATGGAGGAGCCGTCGAACATCTTGCCATCCTCGAAGAAGTCCTCGTCCACTTCATGGGTGGGCAGGGTGACGTGCTGCTCCTTGCCGCGGCTGTCGGTGAACCGCAGGTCCACCCACTTTACGTCGTTGTCCTTGATCATTTTCAGGGTCTTGGCTGACATGATGAATCATCCTTCTGGAACGTGAATGGTGAGCCGGCCGCGCCGGCGTTGGCGGTAAGGGAGCAAGATGCGTGCCACTTCCGGGAATGCCGCAAACGGGGGCAACGGGCGAAAACAGGGGCCTGGCGTGCACCATTATCGTGCGCGCCAGGCATTTAGCGCACAAAAACAGTGCACTCAGGCATCCCCGACGCGAATCCGGATATGAATCTCCCGATCCTGCTGCCTGGTTTCCAGCACCTGGTGCCCATTGATCCGGCACCAGGCGGGAATGTCGTTAAGTGTGCCCGGATCCGTGGCAACGACCTCCAGCTCCTCGCCGGGCGCCATGTCGCGCACCCGGTTCTGGGTGTGGATCACCGGAATCGGGCAGAGCTTGCCACGCACATCCAGCGGATCGTCAGCCATGATTCAGGCTTCCTGCCGGGCGGGAATACGCCCGGGTTTCACGGGCAGTTCCCCGACATGCCACTCCGGAGGAATGTCCGCCGGTCCCATGGGCGCGGCCGCGACCACCTTTCCGGCTCCACCCGGGCGCTCCATCTGGAAGGTCACCGCATCGGCGCTGCGCCCCTGGGAATAACGGGCCACGATGGCCGCCGCCAGGCGCTCATCGGCTTCGCTTTCGAGTTCGCCGTCGACCAGCGCCAGGGGCCCCTTGTGGCTCAGCGGCTGCAGGCTGGCAAAGCGGTAACGGTAGCCCTCCAGGAAGTTGTTCTCGCCCTCTTCCCGGCTGATGATCAGCTTGAAGTGGGGCCGCGGGCGGATATGCCGGCCCACCTTGAGCAGCATGATGTCATCAAGCTCGTAATCCCGGGTGTTGCGGGCCTGCCAGAGATCCACCAGCTTGCGCGAATAGACCTCGTCGGTGAGAAAGCAGCAGCCGCCGGCCGGCTGGGCGTAGTCCTCCAGCCCGAAACGCCGCGCCAGCTCCATCTGGGGCTTGCGGTTGCGCCCTGAAAAGTCATGAAGCTCATCGCGGTTCACCCAGCCCTCGCGCTCGGGAAGTGTCGGCGGCAGATTCAGGGCACTGAGCGGACGCAGCAGCCGGTCCTCGGCCCCGGATTCCTCGGCGATAATCGGCATGGTCTCGCGCCGCTGACTCTTGGGACGCTGGCCCACCACCTCGCCGGTGATGATGAAATCGAAATTCCCCGTGCCGGCCAGTTCCCGGGCCTTGTCCAGCATCAGCGTGGCCTTGTTGACCATGAATATCTTGCAGTCCAGGCAGGGGTTCATGTTGGCGCCGTAGCCATGCTTCGGGTTCAGCACCACATCCTTGTATTCCTCCGAAATATCAATGATATGGAGCTTGATGCCAAGCGTCTCGGCCACCCATAGCGCATTGTTGCGCTTGGCCTTGTCACGGTCCTTCTTGCGGATCGCATGGGTATGGCCTTCCACGCAGAAGCCGGTGAAGAAGTTCACCGCCTCCACCTCGATGCCCTGTTCCTGGATGACCCGCACGGCGAGCATGGAATCCAGCCCGCCGGAGACCAGCGCCAGTGCTCGCCGCCGTGCCGGCTGTGCCGTCTTCTCGGTCATGCTCGATCACCTCCTGACCGGTATTGCCGCATCGTTGCAGACAAGAAAGCCTTGCCGGAATTCCCGACAAGGCTGATGAACGGGCGGCATTGTACCAGAGAGGGCGCCCCTGCGGGGCGAGGGGAAAGTGGTCGGTCGTCAGCGGTCAGTGGTCGGACAGAAACCAGCTTCTTCCCGGATTCACGGCTTGATGGATAAAGAATGACCCCTCCGAGGAGGGTATGGAGGGCGGCCGCAGGGCCCTTGTCCCTTGTCCCTTGTCCCTTGTCCCTTGTCCCTTGTCCC
>SLJS01000161.1 GCA_007135015.1 Alcanivorax sp.
ACCCGGCTTTCCAGTTCCGCGGGAAGGATGTCGGTGAGAAAGCCCAACCGGCCCCGGTTGATCCCCAGCACCGGTACGCCATAACGCGAGAAGGTCCGTCCGGCGCCCAGCAGGCAGCCATCACCGCCCACGACAATGACCAGATCACAGGACTCGCCGAGCTGGTGTCGGGTGCCGGCCTGAAGGGGGGCGCCACCAAGTTCCTCATGCAGATCGTTATCCACGATCACCGTGCAGCCGCGACCGTGAAGAAAATGCACAAGATGGCGCAGGGAGTAACGCACCTGCTCGCCGTCGGAGCCGGATACGATCCCGATATTGCGAAAATTGTCACGAACCAAGCCGGTCATCCATCATGGCTGTCACGCAATGCATCCCGGTTTTCATTCAGGCCTCCTTCCAGAACATGCACGTCGATTCCCTCGTTCTTCAGCAGGAAGGCCGCCGAGGCACTACGCCGTCCGGTATCACAACAGGCAACGTACACCCGGGAAGGGTCAAGCAGACGGCACTTGGTGCGAAGCGAATCGAGAGGCATGTTCAGCGAGCCCTTCAGCCGCCTCTGCTCGTATTCATCCGGCGTTCGCACATCCAGCCATCGCGCACCCTGCGAGACCCTTTCCAGCGCCTCGGCCGCCGGAATCGAATTGACTATGGGCTCACGCAACAGTTCGTCGAAGTCCGCCCGGTCCAGGCGCATCAGTATACCATCCGTGGCCATGGTTACCGTGGCGTTGCGGGGCTTTCCGGACAGCAGGGCTTCCTCGCCGAACCACTGGCCCGCCTCAAGGGTGGCCACCGGCATCTCCTCCTCCGAGCCTTCCGCCCGCACGGTAACCTGGCAAAGCCCTTCCTTGATGATATAACAGCAGTCCGCTCCGTCTCCCTGGTGGATCACCACATCGCCATTTCGCTGGCGAAGGGGCTTGAGGCGGCGAAAGATCTCGAGGATGTTTCCGGGCGGCACCTGATAGAAAAGCCTGGAGCGCAGCAGCCTGATCATCCATTCGCGATCTTCCTGGTAGGCCTCATTGCGGTTGATATCCAGCGCCACGTAACCGACGGACTGATCCCAGGAAAGAATGTTATCCAGGCGAAAACTGTCGAACTGAATCGAACTGACATCGGTGCGTGCCCGGGCCGTGCTGCGCCGCGGCTGGAAGTGATCCAGCGGATACCAGGACTCCTCTCCACCGGCTGAAACGACCGTGCGGTTGCCCGATTCATCCTCCAGCTCCACCTCTCCCGACAACAGATAGATGGTGGCACCGTCCTCGTCGCCGAGAGAAAAGAGCACATCGCCCTGCTTGTAGGCACGGAATTCCTGCTGGTCCAGCAGGCGATCCAGATGGTCGTCACTGAGCGAGTTGATGGGTATGAATGTCTGCAGGATACTCTTGTCGATCCGCTCCTGGCTCATGACGCCCTCTCTCCTGTAATGCCCGGCAAACTGCCTTCAGGACAGGCAGGAAATGTACCAGAATTCCCCAAACCCGAACAGCTTCACACTTTTTCTCAGCGAAACTTCAGCACATTGTCGATGGCACTGTCCGAGCGGCAGTGCGGGCAGCGGTTGGAGTTACGGTCCGAAACCCCCGGCTTGAACTGATTCGGCTCATCCACGCGGATCACCCGCTTGCCGCAGGATTGCCCGCCCACGTCCACCTGGCATACCGGGTTCTCGTAGTGCTGCAGCCATGCACGATACTGCTCCTCGGTGACCAGGCACTTGCGCGCGGCAAAGGCCAGCGGGTTCTGCATGTAGTCGGAAATCTCGCTGGCATTGACCTGTAGATGTCCGGCACCCGGATGGTAGGCAATGAAATTCAGCCCCAGCTGCTGAAGCTTTTCCAGCAGCTTCTCCGCGCCGCTGTTGGCCATCCTGACCCCTTCGCTGCGCGCCTCGTTGACCTCCTGCTCAAGCCCGGCAATCCGCTCATCGCGCTTGAGCACCTCCATTTCCCGCGTGTGCATTTCCTCGGTCAACCGTGCGCGCTCTTCTTCAAGACGCTGCTCCAGGGCCGCCCTGTACTGCTCGGTGAGGATCTCGATCTCGCTGCTCTGATCAGTGTCCTGACGGGCCTGTTCCTCCAGGCTGCTGTTCAACGAGTCCACCTGTGCCTTCAGCGACTCGTTCTGCTCCTTGAGCGCGGCATTCTGCGATTTCATGGTCCGGAACTGCATCAGCACCTTTTCCAGCTGGGTGCTGAGGATCTCTTCCTTCTGCTGATGCGCATAACGCAGCTGGGCTGTTTCTTCCTTCTGCTTGTTCTCCATCGTCTTGATCCGCAGGCGCAACTCCTTGACCAGGCGCGCCTGCCGCTGGCGCTCCTGATCATCGCTGGCGGAGGCCTTCTCCGGCTTGACCACCGGAATGGATTCCTCTTCACCGCCGGAGCCCCCCTTCCCGGAGGCGGCTCCCGCCTTGCGGGCGGAGTCGGTGCGCAGCGCCTCGTCGTCCACATAGAGTCCGAGCTTCCGGCCGCGCTCGGCAAGCGTATCGCGGATCTTCACGAAATCATTGTTCCCGGGCTTCATGGTGGGATCCCAGAGCTGATCCTGGTGCCAGGCCACCGGGCACTGGCTGCGACAGGCCAGGCGAATGGGCCCCGCCCCCATGTCGGGGCCGGGGTCGCCATGCTCCGCCAGATGACGCAACGGCACATTCCAGGACACATCGGCCATGCCGTTGTCATCGAACTCGATGAGAAACAGCACCAGCGCGACCACCTGGAGCCGGTCGTTGACCAGAGCGTAGGCCCCGCGCACCTCCTCGCCGGAGAAACCGGGCATGCCCACCATCCGGTCAAGGATGGCCTCGAAGTCCGTATAGAGCATGCACTTGGAGACGCTCGCATCCTCGAAGAAAAGCACTGCCTCGGAGGTAACCGCTGACATACCCTGTTCCCCTGGTACTGATATTCTTGTGGGCGCCTGCCACAGGAGATGGTGGTGACGTATCCTGTCACAGCCTGCCGATTATAGTCATTCGGGACCCGTTCATAGTGTGACCCGAATTGCAGATGGGCGAAAGACCGAAAGTAAAGGCGCGCGCGGCACCCGGCATTCGGTCAGCCGGTGCCAGGGGCACAGTGGAACTGGACTGGAGGGACCCTGCGGAGCGGGAAAAGTGGCGGACCGGACGGGACTCGAACCCGCGACCTCCGGCGTGACAGGCCGGCATTCTAACCAGCTGAACTACCGGTCCGCGCAAACTGGTGGGTGGTGGAGGGCTTGAACCTCCGACCCCCTGCTTGTAAGGCAGGTGCTCTCCCAACTGAGCTAACCACCCGAGAGAGGGCGCTATTCTAGGGATTTGCTCTGGCCTGTCAATCGGCAAACGCGATTTGTTCTCCGCCGACATGCCGGGCTGATGGCTGTGATGCCACAGCGGCATTATTGTGCCCGCCAGCCGGGCCCAAGCCGAGCGCCGGACGGCCCCGGGTCGTTATCCGTTGCCGTCCGCCTGCTCGCCCACCACCCGGCGCACAATCATGTCCGCCAGGTCGCCGATGGCCAGGTTTCCATCCGGATGGAACCAGGTATTGGTCCAGCTGGTCATGCCGGTGATCAGCCGCCGCATGATGAAGGGGTCATCCCGGAACAGGCCCTGCTCGTGCAGGGACGAGAGCGTATCAAGCCAGAGCTGCTCATAGACCTCGCGCAGCGCCAGCGCCTCGCTCTGTCTGTCCGGCGAGAGGCAGCGCCATTCATAGACCAGCACGCTCATCGCTTCCCGGGTATCGCCCACAATGGCTTCGATCTCTCCGAGCACCAGGGCCCGCAACTTCTCCACCGGCGCTTCGTGCTCGGCCATGGCAGCCCGAAGCCGCTCTGTGTTGAAGCGGATTACCTCCACCACCACCGCGTACAGGATGTCCTCCTTGGTGGGGAAATGGTGAAAAATGCTGCCGCTCTGGATGCCCACTTCCCGGGCAATATCCCGTACCGTGGTACGGTCGAAACCCTTCTCCCGAAACAGCCGCGCCGCCGCCGAAAGCACCCTGCCCCGCGGCGAGTCGTCCATCCCGTTTACCATCGGCGCCTGCACCGCACCACTGTCCTGACTCATGGATTTTCCCATACAGAATCCCTGCTCCGGTTTACTCTCCCTGTCCCTGGCTTGTCCCTTGTTCCCTGGCCCTTGTTCCCTTCTTTTCTTGATCCAGCTCACTTTACATACCAAGCGCTTGCTTGGTAGTGTAGCCGAAATCCGGGCCAGCGACTACAGCTGGCCCTGGCTGCAGGCGGAGCACGCCCGGCCCGCCCGGAAACAGGAGCGTCCCAATGAGCAAGAAATCCATTCGCATCGGTTGTGCCTCAGGCTTCTGGGGGGACACCAATACCGCGGCTTTCCAGCTGGTCCGCAAAGCGGAAATCGACTATCTCGTATTCGACTACCTGGCCGAGGTCACCCTCTCGATCATGGCCGGCGCCCGCATGAAGGACCCGAACATGGGCTATGCCCATGACTTCGTCACCCAGGTCATGGGGCCACTGGCGCAGGAAATTCGCGACAAGAAGATCCGGGTCATCAGCAATGCCGGGGGCGTGAATCCCAGGGCCTGCCGGGACGCACTGGAGAAAGCCTTTGCCGAGGCCGGCGTGGAACTGAAGATCGCCCTGGTGGAAGGCGACGATCTCAACGTACGCAAGAAGGACTTCGCCGACGCCACCGAGTTCGACACCGGCGCCCCCCTGCCCCCCATGACCGTGACCATGAATGCCTATCTGGGCGCCACGCCCATCCAGGCCGCCCTGGACGCTGGCGCCGATATCGTGCTCACCGGCCGGGTCACCGACTCGGCCGTGGTGCTCGGGCCGCTTATGCACGAATTCGGCTGGAGCCCGGACGACCATGACCTGCTGGCCCAGGGCTCACTGGCCGGCCATGTGATCGAATGCGGAGCCCAGTGTACGGGCGGCAATTTCACCGACTGGGAAAAGGTTCCCGACTACCACAACATGGGCTTTCCCATCGCCGAGTGTTTCTCCGACGGCAGCTTCGAGATCACCAAACCCGACAACACCGGCGGGCTGGTCAGCACCGGCACCGTGGGCGAGCAGATTGTCTACGAGATCGGCGACCCGCGCGCCTACATCCTGCCCGATGTGGTCTGTGACTTTACCCGGGTCAATCTCGAGCAGGTGGGCGAAAACCGCGTGCGCGTAACCGGCGCCCGGGGCCTGCCGCCCACGGACCAGTACAAGGTCTCGGCCACCTGGCCGGACGGCCACCGGTTAAGCGCCAGCTTCATGATTGGCGGCATCGACGCACCCCGCAAGGCCCGGGCCGTGGCCGAAGCCATTCTGAAGAAGGTCCGTGGCATCTACGACCAGATGGGCTACAAGGACTTCCGCGAGGTTTCCCTGGAGCTGCTGGGCACGGAAGACACCTACGGCCCCCATG
Source organism: Alcanivorax sp. (assembly GCA_007135015.1). Lineage (GTDB taxonomy): Bacteria > Pseudomonadota > Gammaproteobacteria > Pseudomonadales > Alcanivoracaceae > SLJS01. Next base: position 5,411 of record SLJS01000161.1, read on the forward strand.
GGCGTCGCAGCGACACCCGCGAAGTCGTGGTCAAGATCGGCGTGGTCCATGATGAGACCAAACCCCTGCGCATCTTTGCCCGGGAAATCGCCCAGGCGGGCACGGGCATGGCGCCCGGGCTGACGGGCATTGTGGGCGGACGGCCCAAGGACAACCCGCGAATCCGGTTGTTCTCCACGCTGGTGCCCAAGGAGAAAGTACAGGCGTCGGTGGACTTCAATGGCGAAACCATTCCCGTGGAGGTTCAGCCCGGCACACCGCTGGACCCTGAATCGCTTCCCGCCGACCCGGAGGGCGAAACCGCCACCGGCGAGACCACCGTGCCGCTGGTCCGGCTGGCGCTGGGGCGCAGCGGCGACAAGGGCAACCACGCCAATATCGGCGTGATCGCCCGCAAGGCCGAGTACCTCCCCTATATCCGCGCGGCCCTGACCGCCGAATCGGTCCGCGAGTACATGAACCATGTGCTGGACCCGGAAACCGGCGATGTGCAGCGCTGGGAACTGCCCGGACTCAACGGCCTCAACTTCCTGCTGCGCAATGCTCTGGGTGGCGGCGGCATCGCCTCGGTGCGCATCGACCCCCAGGGCAAGGCCTTCGCGCAACAGTTGCTCGATTTTCCGGTTCCCGTCAGTGAGGAAATTGCCAGGGAGGTAAACAGGTGAGCGGATACCGATCCATTTTCCACCCTGACCTTTTCAGTGATCAGACCATCATTGTCACCGGCGGCGGCAGCGGCATCGGCCGCTGCACCGCCCATGAACTGGCATCCCTCGGCGCCCGGGTGGTACTTGTCGGTCGCAAGGAAGACAGGTTGCGCGTGGTGGCCGATGAAATCGCAGAGGACGGCGGCGAAGCATTCTTCGTTACCTGTGACATCCGGGACGAGGAAAAGGTGAAGGCCTCGGTGGGCGAAATCTTCAATCGCGCGGGCGCCGTGCACGGCCTGGTCAACAATGCTGGCGGCCAGTTTCCCTCGCCGCTTTCCATGATCAGCCAGAAGGGCTGGGAAACCGTCATTCGCACCAACCTGACCGGCGGCTTCCTGATGGCACGCGAGGTGTTCATGCAGGGCATGAACCGAAGCGGCGGTGCCATCGTCAATATCGTCGCCGACATGTGGGGCGGCATGCCGGGCATGGGCCACTCGGGTGCCGCGCGCGCCGGAATGGACAACTTCACCAAGACCGCATCGCTCGAATGGGCCTGCGCCGGCGTTCGGGTCAACGCGGTCGCCCCCGGCTGGATCGCCTCCTCCGGCATGGATACCTACCCCGAAGGCATGAAACAGACCATCAAGACCCTGGCCAATGCGGTACCGCTCAAACGGCTGGGGCTCGAAGCCGAAGTAAGCAGTGCCATCTGTTTCCTGCTGTCGGAGGGAGCCGCGTTTATCAACGGCGACACCCTGCGCATCGACGGCGGGGCCAGCCTGGGTAATATCGCGATGTTTCCCCTGCCTGACCACAAGAACTCGAAACCCTACGAAGGCTTCCACCGGGCGGAAACCCCGGACGTACTGAAGGATATCTGATATGCGAGTCATCGAGTCAGAAATTGATCCCGACAGCAAGGAATTCCAGGACAACCGCGAAGCGATGCTCGGGTTCGTCGAGGAGTTCCGCGGCATCGAGCGAAAAGTCATCGAGAAGGCGGAAAGCAAACGCGCCTCCTTTGAAAAGCGCAACAAGCTGCTGCCCCAGGAGCGGGTACAGCGTTTGCTGGATCCCGGCTCGCCCTTTCTTACACTGATGCCACTTGCCGGCTACATGATGCACGACGACAAGGACGGCACTGAAGCCGGCGGCGGCGCTATCTCCGGCATCGGCTATGTGGGCGGCATCCGCTGCCTGGTGGTGGCCTCCAACAGTGCCATCAAGGGCGGCACCATTACACCCGCGGGGCTGCAGAAGACTCTTCGCCTGCAGAAAATCGCCGAAGAGAACAAGCTGCCGTCGATTTCGCTTTCCGAGTCCGGTGGCGCGAATCTCAATTACGCGTCCGACATCTTCGTGGAAGGCGCCCGGACCTTTGCCAACCAGGCGCGCCAGAGCGCGCGCGGCATCCCGCAGATCACCGTGGTGCACGGCAATGCCACGGCGGGCGGCGCCTACCAGCCCGGCCTGTCAGATTACGTAATCATGGTGCGCGAGCAGGCAAAGATGTTTCTGGCCGGCCCGCCGTTGCTCAAGGCTGCCACCGGCGAGATCGCCACCGACGAGGAGCTCGGGGGCGCAGAGATGCATACCTCGGTGGCGGGAACCGCCGAGTACATCGCCGAAAACGATGCCGACGGCATTCGTATGGCCCGTGAAGTCATGGCCAGCATCCCCTGGAATGATCAGGTGCCCCCCGCCAGCGAAAAGACCTGGGAGGAGCCACTTCACGACCCCGAGGAACTGCTCGGCGTAGTCCCGTCCGACTCGCGCAAACCCTATGACGTGCGCGAAATTCTGGCGCGTATCGCCGACGGCTCCGAGTTTCTTGATTTCAAGAACGAATGGGACAGCCAGACCGTCTGCGGCTGGATCCACATAGAGGGCCATCCGGTGGGCATCATCGGCAACAATGGCCCCATCACCCCCAACGGCGCGGCCAAGGCCGCCCAGTTCATCCAGCTTTGCGAACAGTCCTTCCGCCCACTGCTTTTCCTGCACAACACCACCGGCTTTCTGGTGGGCTCGGAAACGGAACAGGGCGGCATCATCAAGCATGGCTCGAAGATGATCCAGGCCGTGGCCAACGCAAAGGTGCCCAAGATCAGCATTGTGGTGGGCGGCTCCTACGGCGCTGGCAACTACGCCATGTGCGGCCGCGGGCTGGACCCGCGCTTCATCTTCGCCTGGCCGAACAGCCGCACGGCCGTGATGGGCGGACAGCAGGCCGGCATGGTGCTTCGCATCGTCGCCGAAGAAAAACAACGCAGTCAGGGCATGGAGCCGGACGAAAAAGTACTGGAAATGCTGCAGCAAAGCACCGCCCAGAAACTCGACAGCCAGTCCACCGCCCTCTACGGCACCGCCCGGCTCTGGGACGACGGACTGATCGACCCCCGCGACACCCGCAAGGTAGTCGCTTTCGTACTGGACGTCTGCCGCGAGGCCGACCGCCGCCCGCTCAACCCCAACACTTTTGGAGTCGCGCGACTCTAGGGAGCCAGATCATGTTGTTTACACAGGAACACGAAGAGCTTCGACGCACGGTTCGCAATTTCGTGCAGAACGAAATCAACCCCCACGTGGCAGAGTGGGAGGCGGCCGGACGCTTTCCCATTCATGAGGTATTCAAGCGGATGGGCGAGCTGGGCCTGCTGGGCGTGACCAAGCCCGAAGAGTTCGGCGGCATGGGTCTCGACTACTCCTACGGACTGGTGGTCGCCGAGGAAACCGGCGGCGCCAGCTGTGGAGGGGTTCCGCTGTCCATCGGGGTGCAGACCGACATGGCCACGCCAGCGCTGGCGCGCTTTGGCTCCGACGAGCTGCGCAGGGAGTATCTCGAACCCGCGATCCGCGGCGAGATGGTCACCAGCATTGCAGTGAGCGAGCCCCAGGCGGGCTCTGACGTGGCCGCGCTCAAGACCACGGCAAAGAAAGACGGTGATGATTATGTGATCAACGGCACCAAGATGTGGATCACCAACGCCCCCTCGGCGGACTGGTTCTGCCTGCTGGCCAACACCTCCGACGGCAAGCCGCACATGAACAAGTCCATGATCATCGTGCCCGCCGACGCCGACGGCATCACCGTGGACAAGCCTCTGAACAAGCTCGGCATGCGTTCTTCGGAAACCGCCCAGGTCTTCTTCGACAATGTGCGGGTGCCGCAGCGCAATCTGGTCGGCCAGGAAGGCACCGGCTTCATGATGCAGATGATCCAGTTCCAGGAAGAACGCATGTGGGGCGCGGCAAACGCCATCCAGGGATGCCTGAACGTTATCGACGAAACCATTCAGTATGCGAAGGAACGCCAGGTCTTCGGCATGCGGCTGATCGACAACCAGTCGGTGCACTTCCGCCTGGCGGAGCTCAAGACCGAAGTGGAACTGCTGCGCTCGCTGGTCTATCGCGCCTGCGAGGATTACGTCAACGGCAAGGATGTCTTGCAGCTCGCCTCCATGGGCAAGCTCAAGGCCGGCCGTCTTTCGCGGGAGGTGGCGGACAGCTGTCTGCAGTACTGGGGCGGCAATGGTTTCATGTGGGACAACCCGGCCTCGCAGATGCTGCGCGACGGCCGACTTGCCTCCATTGGCGGCGGCGCCGACGAGATCATGCTCGGCATCATCTGCAAGACCATGGATATCCTGCCCGGCAAGAAGAAGTAAGTTGCCGGCCGAGGCATAAATTCTTCATCCAAGGCGGAGAGAAAACATGAGCCTGCCCGAGACCGAAACCCTCCTGCTCGAAGAGGAACTGCCCTTCCTGCATGTAACGCTGAATCGTCCCGAAGCGCGCAACGCCATGAGCCTGGCCATGGTGGAGGAACTGATGGCGGTGTTCGATGCCGTGGCCGAGCGCACCGACATCCGGGCGCTGGTGCTGCGCGGCGCGGGCGGTCACTTCTGCGCCGGCGGCGACATCAAGGACATGGCCGGCGCGCGACAAAAGGCAGCCCAGGGCGACGAGGACGCCTACTTCTCCCTGAACCGCCGCTTCGGCGAAATGATCACCCGCGCCAACCGCCTGCCCCAGGTGGTGGTGGCAGTGGTGGAAGGCACCGTCATGGGCGGCGGCTTCGGCCTCGCCTGTGTCACCGATGTGGCGCTGGCGGCAGAGGACGCAAAGTTCAGCCTGCCGGAAACAGGCCTGGGCCTGATCCCGGCCCAGATCGCGCCCTTTGTGGTCCAGCGTGTCGGGCTCACCCGCGGCCGCCGTCTCGCGCTCACCGGGGCGCGCTTCGACGGCAACGAGGCCCTGCGGCTGGACATCGTTCACGAAGTGGCCCCCGCGGCCCAGCTCGACGAGCGCCTGCGGGCGGTACTCGAGCAGATTCGCCGCTGTGGCCCCATGGCCAACCGCAAGACCAAGGAACTGATGCTCAACGTGGGCGAGGTGCCCCAGGAAGAGCTGCTGGATCAGGCCGCCCGGGATTTTGCCGCGGCGGTGAACGGGCCGGAAGGCACCGAAGGCACCATGGCTTTCATGCAGAAACGTTTGCCGGAGTGGGCACAATGAAGGACTTTGACAAGATCCTGATCGCCAACCGCGGGGAGATTGCCTGCCGGGTAATTCGTACCGCGAAGGAAATGGGCTATCGTACTGTGGCGGTGTTTTCCGAAGCAGACCGTGACGCCCTGCACACACGTCTGGCCGACCAGGCTGTCTGCATCGGCCCGCCGCCGGCAACGCAGTCCTACCTGGACGTGGACCGGATTCTGGATGCCTGTCGCAAGACCGGCGCCGGAGCGGTTCATCCCGGCTACGGTTTTCTCTCCGAGAACACCGATTTCGCGGGCGCCTGTGAAAAGGAAGGCATCACCTTCATCGGCCCGTCGGCGGAGGCCATCCGGCTGATGGGCTCCAAGCGCCTGTCCAAGATCGCCATGCAGGAAGCGGGCGTGCCCTGCATCCCCGGCTACGAGGGCGAAGACCAGGATGACGAGACCCTCCAGCGCGAAGCCGAACGCATCGGCCTGCCGCTGATGATCAAGGCCAGTGCCGGCGGCGGGGGTCGCGGCATGCGCATCGTTACCGATGCCGGTGACATTTCCGAGCAACTGCGCAGCGCCCGCGCCGAATCGCGCAACAGCTTCGGCAGCGACGAACTGATCCTTGAGCGCGCGGTGATACGCCCCCGTCACGTGGAGATCCAGGTATTCGGCGACCACCACGGCAACGTGGTCCATCTCGGCGAACGCGACTGCTCCATCCAGCGTCGTCACCAGAAGGTGGTCGAGGAAGCACCCTCCCCGGCCGTGGACGAGGCATTGCGCGCGCGCATGGGCGAAGCGGCCGTGAACGCCGCGCTGGCCTGCGATTACGTGGGCGCCGGCACGGTGGAGTTCCTGCTGGACCCGGAAGGAAACTTCTACTTCCTGGAAATGAACACCCGGCTGCAGGTCGAGCACCCGGTCACCGAGCTGATCACCGGCCAGGATCTTGTCGAGTGGCAGATCCGCGTGGCCCGGGGCGAAAAGCTCCCGCTCACCCAGGACGAGATCAGCCTCAGCGGCCATGCCATGGAGGTTCGGCTGTACGCGGAATCGCCCTCCGAAGGCTTCATGCCGCAAACCGGGCCCGTACTGGCCTGGCACCCGGCCGACGGGCCCGGCCAGCGCGTGGATCACGGGCTGCGCGTCGGCTACCAGGTCGGCAGCCATTACGATCCCATGCTGGCCAAGGTGATCGCCGCGGGCCGGACCCGCGAGGACGCCCGGCGGCGGCTGATTCGCGCCATCGAGGAGACCACCCTGCTGGGCGTGGGCGACAACCGCGCCTTTCTGGCCGCGATACTGCGCGACGAGACCTTCGCCCGCGGCGAGGCCACCACCGCCTTCCTGGAGGAATCCGAAGCCGGCACCCTGGGCATGGAGCCCGAGCCGGTGCCGGAACAGGCCTGGGTACTGGCCGCCGCCCTGCTCGCCGGCGGCGATAGCCGCCGGGGACGCTGGCAGGGCTGGCGCAACAGCGGCACCGCCTGGCAGCCGCTCATTCTCGAATGTGACGATACCCGGCGCACGGCCTGGCTGGCCGGGGACCAGGGGGAGGTCCAGGTCCTGCTCGACGACGTTACCCACCGGGTGGCATTGCTGGAAACCGGTGCCGACCAGGTGCACGCCGTGCTCGACGATGTGGCCGAACGCTTCGGCCTGGTTCGCGAACCGGAAACCGTCTGGCTCGACTGGCACGGCCGGGCGCTGGTTTTCCATGACCAGACCCAGGCGCCGCCCGACCGGGCGGACGCGGCGGGCACCGGCCCGGTGCGCGCGCCCATGGACGGTGCCGTCATGGAGGTGCGGTGCGAACCGGGCCAGACGGTGCAGAAAGGCGACGTCCTCGTGCTGCTGGAAGCCATGAAGATCGAGCACAGCCTGCGCGCCGGGATCGACGGCGTGGTGGGTTCTGTACAGGTCGCTGCCGGCGACCAGGTCAAGGGCAAGCAGGTTCTCCTCACCGTCGAGGACCCGCAGGCCGCGGTACAGGACAGCCCGGCCGACTGAACGCCACAATCCGGGCGCCAGGTGTTTCCTCGCCCGGCCGTACCCGCCCGTACGGTTGCCCCGTACGGGCGTGCCGGGTAAGGTATTCATCGCTTTGAAACCGGCATAACACCCGGAAAGGACACTTCCAGCGGTCGCGCATTCGTGGCCGGAAAGTCAGCCAGGAACAGGAAAGGCGGAGCTTCCCATGAGTCATCCAGACATCATCACCCTTCCGAAAGTACTGTCCCGTGTTCCTTCACTGATGGCCAACCTCCCCGGCCTGGTGAAGGGCTCGAAGATGAGCAAGATCACCGACACCCGCTCTCCCCTGGGCATGGGGCTGGCCATCCAGCGTGCCACGGACATGAACCCCAACGGGATTGCCATCATGTACCAGGACACCCAACTGACCTACAAGCAGTTCAACGCCTGGGCGAACCGGATCGCGGACTACCTTTCCTCCATCGGCATCAAGAAGGGTGATGCGGTGGCCGTGGACATCGAGAACCGCCCGGAGCTGCTCGCCGCCGTTACCGGCTGCGCGAAGATCGGCGCCGTCGCCGCGCTGATCAACACCTCCCAGAAGGGCAAGGTCCTGGTGCACAGCTTCAATCTTGTCGAACCCAGGGCCGCCATTATCGGCGAGGAGCTTCGCGAGACCGTCGAGGAAGTGCGCGACCAGCTCAACCTGGAGAACGATCGCTTCTACTGGTTTGCCGACCAGGACACCCTGGACGACGCCGGCAAGGCGCCTTCCGGCTACCACAACATGGCGGAAGTCATTCGCGACTGCTCCTCGGAAAACCCGGAAAGCGCCAACCGCATCTTCCTGCGCGACCCGCTGTTCTATATTTATACCTCCGGCACCACCGGACTACCCAAGGCGGTGGTCTTCAATCACGGACGCTGGTGGAAAGCCTACGGTGCCTTCGGATTCTCCGCGGTGCGTCTGAAAAAGCACGACCGCATGTACTGCACCCTGCCCTTCTACCACGCAACCGGAATGGTGATCTGCTGGGGCTCGGCGATTGCCGCCGGAGCCGGGCTGGTGATTGCACGGCGCTTCTCGGCAAGCCGGTTCTGGGACGATATCCGCAGGTACGAATGCACCGCCTTCGGCTATGTGGGCGAGCTCTGCCGCTACCTTTACGAACAGCCCGAAAAACCCAATGACCGGGACAACGGCGTCCATGTCATCGTCGGCAACGGCCTGCGCCCGAGCATCTGGAAGTCCTTCAAGGAACGCTTCGGCATCGACCGCGTGGTGGAGCTGTATGCCTCCTCCGAAGGCAATGTGGCTTTTACCAACGTATTCAACTTCGACAACACGGTGGGCTTCTCACCGGTCAGCTACGCAATCGTCAAGTACGACAAGGAAAAAGACGAGCCGGTGCGTGGCTCCGACGGCTTCATGATCAAGGCGGACAAGGGCGAAGCCGGCCTGCTGATCGGTGAAATCACCGATGAAACCCCCTTTGACGGGTATACCGACAAGGAAAAGACCGAGAAGGCCATCCTCCGGGACGTGTTCGAGAAGGGCGATGCCTGGTTCAACACCGGCGACATGATGCGCGATATCGGTTTCCGCCACGCCCAGTTCGTCGACCGCCTGGGCGATACATTCCGCTGGAAGGGGGAGAATGTATCCACCACCGAGGTGGAGCAGATCATGGACGGCCACCCCGGCGTAGTCGAGAGCGTGGTCTATGGCGTGCAGATCCCCGGCACAGACGGGCGGGCGGGCATGGCCCAGGTGCGACTGGACCGTCCGCACAAGGAATTCGACTTCGCGGACCTGACCGCCTATCTCAAGCGCGAACTGCCCCCCTACGCCATACCGGTTTTCCTGCGCGTATCCATGGAGGCGGTGGAGACCACCGGGACCTTCAAGCATCAGAAGAACCACCTGAAGGAACAGGCCTACGACCTGAACAAGACCGGCGAGCCAGTCTATGTACTGCTGCCGCGTGAGGACAGCTACAAGCTGCTCACCCCGGAGCTGCAGGAAGAAATCGACGCAGGAAAGCATCCCTTCTGAAGGACAGTTGCTCTACCCATTCGCCC
>SLJS01000179.1 GCA_007135015.1 Alcanivorax sp.
CTTGCGTGGCCTTCGGCCACGCAAGACCGACCACCGACCACCGACCACCGCGCCCCGCAGGGGCGCCCCCTCCACCTTGCCAACCAAGCAAGCGCTTGGTACGGTCGCCTATCGATTGTATACGGAGTCGCCCCATGGCCAGTCTCGACTATTTCAATGACACCCACCGGATGGTGCGCGATACGGTGCGCAGCTTCGTGCAGAAGGAAATCCTCCCGCATATTGATGAATGGGAAGAGGCAGGGGAGTTTCCCCGCGAGCTCTACAGCAAGGCGGCGGAGACCGGGCTGATGGGCATCGGTCACCCGGAAGCGCTTGGCGGCGCGGGAGAGAATGACGTCTTCATGAAGGTGGCGGCTTCCGAGGAACTGATGCGCTCCACCTCGGGCGGACTGGTAGCCGGCCTCGGTTCACTGGATATCGGACTGCCCCCGGTATGGAAGTGGGGCAGTGATGAGCTCAAGCAGAAAGTGGTGCCACCGGTGCTCGCCGGCGAGAAGATCGCCGCCCTGGCCATTACCGAACCCGGCGGTGGCTCGGATGTGGCCAACCTCAGGACCCGTGCGGTACGCGACGGGGATCACTATGTGGTCAATGGCTCCAAGACTTTCATTACCAGCGGTGTACGCGCGGACTTCTACACCGTGGCGGTGCGCACCGGCGACCCCGGCTTCGGGGGTGTCAGTCTTTTGCTGATCGAGAAGGGCACGCCCGGGTTCTCCGTGGGCCGCAAACTGCGCAAGATGGGCTGGTGGGCCAGTGATACCGCCGAACTGTTTTTCGAGGATTGCCGCGTGCCCGCGGAGAACCTGATTGGTCCGGAAAACGGCGGCTTCTACTGCATCATGACCAACTTCCAGATGGAGCGGCTGATGCTCTGTGTGATGGCCAACATGACCGCACAGATTGCGCTGGAGGAGGCTGTCGGTTACGTGAAGGAACGCGAGGCCTTCGGCCGCAAGCTGGCCGGGTTTCAGGTCACCCGCCACAAGCTGGCCGAAATGGCCACGGACGTGGAAGTCAGCCGGGAATATACCTATCGCGTGGCCGCCCGGATCCAGGCCGGCGAGAACTGTATCCGCGATATCTCGATGGCCAAGAATTTTGCCACTCGCACTTCTGATTGGGTGACCTACGAAGCGGTGCAGCTCTTCGGCGGAATGGGTTTCATGCGCGAATCGGTGGTGGAGCGGCTCTATCGTGACAACCGCCTGCTGTCGATCGGCGGCGGCACCTACGAGATCATGAACGAGGTCATCTCGAAGCAGCTCGGCCTGTAGGCGCCTTCGGCGCCGGTGGTCGGTGCTCGGGGGTCAGTGGTCAGAGGGCCCTTGTGATTGCCGACATGCCGCCGGTTTTCTCGTAGCGGGAACGGCGCCTGGTAAGGTATTCCTTCGGGATGGGTGGTCAGATGTCAGCGGCCGCAGGCTCTCCGCTCGCCGAAAGCAGGAAGCTGAAGAGTATCCGACCACTGACAACTGCCAACCGACAGCCAACACGGCCCATCGGGCCGTGTTACTCCCTGGAATCCGCGCACTCGGAGCGGCCGGCGTCAAGGCGGCAGCGCACCCGGCGCTGCAGGGTCAGCATTTCCGGATCGTAGTAGCCCTCGTCGCGCAGCTCCACGCGGGCATCCTGCATCATCACCTCGTACTCGCGCTGGTCTTCCTCGGGTATGGGCTGGAACCAGTCCGGGTCCACGTGCTCGGCTTCGCGGTTCAGGATTTCGAGAATGGTGTCGAAGTTGTCGAAGAAATACTCCCGGGACTTCTGCGAGATTTCCCGGGGCATGGTGTCGCGGCGGGCAATCAGCTGCATGGAAATCTGCGCCAGCGGGTAGTCGATGATGGCGCCGTCCGGGGAAAGGCCCCGGTAGAGTTCAAGCGCGTTGTACGCAGCCAGGGGGGCGGCGATCACATCCACTACATTGTTGTTGAAACGGTTCGAGAAGTTGGTCAGGTCCGAGGAAACCGGCGTGGCCCCCATCTGCGAGACCATCTTGGCCTGGGTGGGGTCGAACTCCAGCACCGCAACCTTCTTGCCGGCGGCCTTGGGAAGGCTGTTGATTTCCCGGTCATTGACGAAGATATAGGCGGCTCCGGCCGGTGCGATGCCCATCACCTCGAAGGAGTCAGTGGACATCTTGTCGGCGCGGCTGGGATGTGCCATCACCTGCAGCACCATGCGCAGGTGTTCGTTGTCCGGGATCCCGCCGAGCGAGTCCAGGGTTCCGCTGTAGGGGACGTAGTTCCGCGCCCGGATGCCGGTCATCAGCACGGCGTCGCAGCGCCGTGCCTGGAGTTCCTCGACGGCGATGCTTTCATTGGTGAAGGGTACCAGGTTCGCATCCAGTCCCCATTCGAGGGCTTCGGCGCGCCAGTCCCGCATCGCCTGCATGGTGGGGCCGGCATTTCCGGCGATATCGAATACACAGATCCGGCGCTCGATTACCTCGGCGGAGGCTTTCAACGGCGAGAACAGGACCAGCAGACTGAGCAGGGCGGACAGGGATGCTTTCATGGGGACCTCGGGTATGGCTTTCTTGTTGGGGTAATGCCGACGCGGGGAGGTGACGTGCTCGTCCGGAATTCCGGGGCCGGGCCCCGCACGGGCTTACGAGGCATAGAATACAGCAGGGGAGAACGTCGGGGTAGCCCGGATATTGCACCAAACCATTCGCATAATCGAAGGTAAGTGCGGTGATACGGGTGTTTCAGGGGCTCCCGGCCGGGTGCTTGATTGATACGGCTACGTTTGCCACGCACTTCGCCTGGTCTGGCCGCCGTCAGGCGCACAGGCTCCTTCAAACGTAGGGTTTCAGTCGCGAGTACGGCTGACGACGACCATCCGCGGCGCGAATCAGAGGTTCCCTGGCATTTGGTGCAATAGCCGCAAACTGCCCGGGCCGGGGTATCCCCGGGCCGGGCATGGGTGCTGCCTGAAAGCGGGAGCTTACAGGCCCCGGTTCTTCAGCCGGTTGGCGTGCTGACGGTAGACCGTTGTGGGCTTCGTTTCGAAAAGGTGCCTCAGGCCGAGGATCTGGTTCACCTCGTCCAGGTGGTTCATCCGGTAGTCCTCCCGGATCACCCGGCCCAGGCGTGCCGAGCAGCGGCTGACCAGCCCGTCATTGGGCTCGCCCAGGAACGCCAGCGAAAGCGTGGCCAGTACCGGATCGGAAATATCCAGCACATTGGTGAGCACCCGGGTGCCGGTCCAGGAGAAGTAGCGTACTCCATTGGCGCCGACTTCATGGCCCTGGCCGCAGTAATGATCGGGCATGCCGTAGGGGTGTTTGGCGGTGAACGCTTCGCTGGCTTCGGTGGTCAGCGCCTGCAGCGAGGCCTCGATATCCTGGTCATTGCCGCCGCCGGAGAGCAGATCGATAAAGCTGGCCAGCCCGTTGCCGAGCGCCGTGATCGTGGCACTGGTCAGGGTGGTGTTGTCACTGACGCCCTGGAGAATGTCCGCCAGCGGCGCGCCGTGGTTGGCGCCGCCCACACTGGTCACCGAGGCCACCATGTCCGGATAGACCGATGCCACATAGCGGGCGGTGGGGCTGCCATGGCTGTGGCCGATCAGGTTGACCTTGCCCGCTCCGGTGGCCGCCAGGATTTCCTCGACCTGCCGGGCAAGCTGCTCGCCGCGCAGTTCGGTGCTGTTGGCGGCGGCTACCTGGGCCACGTGGACGTCCGCGCCGCTGCGGCGGATTTCCTCGGGGATGCGGTACCAGTATTCGATGCCCAGGATACTGTCGAACCCGAACAGGCCGTGTACCAGCACAATGGGATACCGGGTTTCGGTGTAGGTGTCCTTGGACCCCCAGCTGAACCAGGCCTGTGCCGAAAGGCTGAGACTGCTGAGCAGGAGCGCGCTGGCCAGGATGGCAATATGCTTTTTCATTGTGGTCCCCGTCTCTGACTTGTTGCTGTTGTTGTCAA